>JAGAEW010000106.1 GCA_017612935.1 Oscillospiraceae bacterium | reverse complement strand
CTTCGTCCATGATCTCTCTTGCCCGGAGCTTGGCCTGCACAGGCGTCAGGGTCTCCAGCTCCGCCCGGATGGGGCTTCCTTCCTTCGGCGTCTCTTCCTTGAAGAGATCAGCGGGGGAGCAGCCGTAAAACTCCGCCAGGCGGCAGAGGGTCTCTACGGTCATCTCATTCACTCCGGTCTCCCACTTGGAATAGGTCTTGTCGGAAACGCCCAGGGCCAGAGCCACCTGCTTCTGGGTATAGCCCCGCCTGGTCCGCTCCTCCGACAAAAGCTGGGGAAATTTCTGCTTGTCCACAGGGATCACCTCTCTACCGTTCTATGCTGCCAGCATAAACGAAACTTTGAGTAGAGTCAAAAACGTATTGTTTGATTGATTCTACGCAGAATCGACGCAGAACGTGTCATGGGGCCGCTGCTCATGACACGTTCTATGTTATCTGTCTTCTTTCTAATTTGCGGTGCGTCAGGAAAACGCCGTATTTTCGCCACCGTCGGCGGAGAAATCCATGCTGCGCCAGAGGCCGACATTACCCAAAAGAAGAAGCTGAATGAGGTCCACATGGGGGCGTAAGCAGAAGATTTCCGCTTCCTTGCCGTCCAGCCGGGTCTTCTCGCGCAGTAGCACCCCCAGCCGCACCAGGGCTTCCAGCACCTTTTCCGGCTCCGTCAGCTCCAGGGAACCCAGCAGCTTGTCCACATAGCTGCGGTCCATGCGGGCCACATAACCCACGGTGCCGTAAATGAAGCGCAAGGCGCGGCGCACGTCGGCGTCGGCCAGAGTCTCCCAAAGTTCGGGCTTGTCTTGCTCGATGGCCCACGCCCACCCCGCCTTTGGCTTGGGGACGAGGGTGAAGAAACTGAGGCTCTCTCCTTCACGCCGGGAATAGACTGCGAAGCCCTGTGATGTCATAAAGCCTCGGACGGCCTCCCGGTCATGGAGAAGGTACTCCGCCAGGGCATCCCGGAAGGCTTCCGGCAGATCCGGCCGCTCCAGCGTCCCGCCCACGTTCAGGGCTATGACGCCTTCCAGAAACATGGCTGCGTCCCAGCGCTCCGCCATATCCAGAGGCTGTAGGCAGCTTTGCACCGCAGCGGCTGCGTCCTCACGGCTTGCCGTCCTTCGGTCAAAGAGCCGGTCCAGGGAGACGCCCAGTGTTTCCGCCATCGCAGGCAGCAGGGCCGCGTCGGGCAGGCTCTCCCCCCGTTCCCATTTGCTGACGGTCTGGGGGGCCATGCCCAGCGCATCCCCCAGGGCCTCCTGGGTCAGACCCCGCGCCAGGCGGGCTTTCCGGAGATTTTCTTGAAAAGCCATGTCAGTCTCCCCCTTCTCGCCGCTCAAGGATCAGATGAGCCAGGGTCACGATAGCCCGCAGGAGCCGCGTGTCCGGCTGGGACCAGGTTTCTACCTCCCCCTCCGCGGTCCTGGTGGGGAGGCAGCCCGTCAGCTTCCATTCCCCGAAGCGCCTCAGGAGCTCCCGCACTTTTTCCAAAGGCAAGCCGGTTTCCCGGCTGAGGTGCTCTGGGGTATACCATTGGGGCTCCGACTGCCGGAACAGATAGTCCAGCATTTCCACGCTGCTCAGCGTTCGAAAGAGCTCCGCCAGTGCTGCCTCTTCCTCCTTCACCCAGCGGAATCCATTCGTTGCGGGCATCAGCAGCAGCCGCAGATCCGTGTCGGCATCCCAGGCGCGCAGGAAGAAGGCTTCGTCGAGCCTGCCGTGGCAGCAATACCCGCTCTGAAATCCCTCCGGCGGCGGGGTCACGGGCAGCGGTTCGGCAAGGAGTGCCACGGCTTCCCCGTTCCAGATTTTGTTCAGCCGCAGCGCCCCGTTTGCGATGCCGTCGAAGGCTTCATCCATGATCTCTCTAGCCCGGAGCTTGGCCTGCACAGGCGTCAGGGCCTCCAGTTCCGCCCGGATGGGGTTCTCCTTCAGCGTTTCCTCCCCAAAGAAAGCGGCGGGGGAGCAGTCGTAAAACTCCGCCAGGCGGCAAATCAGCTCGATCCCCGGCTCCGTCTCCCCAATCTCCCATTTGGAATAGGTCCGGTCCGAGACCCCCAGGGCCTCCGCCACCTGCTTCTGCGTCAATTTTCGGTGTTTCCTTGCTACCGTCAGGTTTTCAATGAAGGTTTCCCGATTCATGTGGTGATTTCTCCTATCTTTGAATTCAAAGCGCTTTGTGATACTACCATAAGCGAAACGTAACAGAGAGTCAAAAACCAAAACAGAGGGATAATCTCAATTCTTTAGAAGGAATCAACATAGTTCTGGAAGTGCTACCTACGCTTCACTAAAGTGACTCAACCAACGGTTAAAATATTGATAGCATCGTATAATTGACTAGCATATTCCACTCCATGTAAAATAGTTTTGATTTAATCATATGCAGATGTCCACATAACCAGTATTATCATTTCTCGAGTTGACTCCCGCGATATTATGTCTTCGTTGTTGCTAAACTTATTTATGTATACGTTGGTACGTTGGAAATGCTCAAGTAACTAGATTTCCGCGTATGCGACATTCCATGGCTCAACATGTTAATTTCATCAACAATAACGATCCAACAACGTAACTGACAACAAATTCCCCCTCACTCAACAAATTGCTGAGTGAGGGGATGTTATAACATAACAGCCTATCAACAGCTTTTTAATATCATCAACTGCAGCGTCTCATTACCCCCCTGCAACGGGGAGTCCAAGCATGAGGCAGAGACTGTGGCGCACTTTACGCAGGTTGACGAAGGAACCGGGAAGGGCGGCGGCTGCCTTTCGCAGCCTGGCCCCCGGCGCGTCGCCGTCAGCGGGGAGACGGTAGACACCCTCCCAAAGGGCGGCGTAGACGTTTCTGCGGAGATGCTGTCCTGTTTTGATCTCCGCTTCCGCCAGCAGGAAGCCATTCTTCTCCCTGGTCCTCAGAACAAGCGCTCCGTCCGGGTCGCTGTAAGGAAGTACTTCCAGGATCAGAGCCAGCAAAGCATCCTCCAGGTTCGCGGGGGCAGCAGCGACGAAGCCTTTTGCCCGGTAGTCAGGCGCCGGTTTCAGGTTTTTGGCACGGATCATCGGCAGCAGCTTCCGCTGCGCGTTTTCCAGCGCCGTAAGAAGATCGGAGCGCTCCTCCGGCAGTACAGCCGCAGCTTTGGCCTCCAGCATTTGACGGCGCAGGAGATAATTTCCGGTAAGCTCCTGTAGTTCCTTGTATCGGTACGCGTAATCGAAT
>JAGAEW010000105.1 GCA_017612935.1 Oscillospiraceae bacterium | reverse complement strand
TGGATTCTTTCATGGAGAAGCTGACGGGCTGAACTCCGCTGTCATGACGCCCCGGATCCGAAAGAGAATCGCGGAGGGGAAAAACAGAACACAGGAAACTCAGACGCAGGGCGCGTCTGAGTTTCCTGTGTTCTATAATGGGGATGATTCGGCGTCGGCTTTTACCTGCGGCACAGTTGTGTGTGGCAGGGAGCGATCCTTCTGCCGAATGCTTTTCTCATGCTTCTTGCCCAGCCAGCATTGCCGTGAGAGCAGGATGCACGCACAGACAAGCCCGGCAGCAGCAAAATATTCTCCGCGTGTTGCTTCCAACGGGGAAAGGAGCCGGGACAGGCAAAGGGCATTTAGAGCATCAATTCCCATATAGCGCAGACCCGCCGGCAGAATCAGAAGAGCGCAGGCCGCGAGTATGGAAAGATTGGTATGCCTGCAAAGACAGGAAATCAGCAGAACCATACTCATTGCGGCAAGCATGGCCAGCAATCTGAGCAGAAGGTATGCGGCAAGCGCGGCCCAGAGCTCGACCTGATAGGGATAATCAGCAAAAAACTGAAAGCTTTGCAGGGGTGCAGACAGGGCGAAGGAGCCGTAAGTGCGAGAAATCTGCCACAGCTCTCCGGCTTCAAAGAGCAGCCAGACGAGGAGGGTCAGGAGCAGCGAGGCGGCGAGCTTTTTCCTCCACAGAATCACCCCGCCCCGGAAACTTCTTTGCAGGAGTTGGGTCATACCGCTCTGATGTTCCAGGGAGAAGATGCCGCTCAACAGCAGGATCAGCGCCAGCAGAAGCACCATGGCGTTCTCGCGCTGGTAATTGGTGTAATCCGTTGGCGCGCCGATCAGTGCGGTGTAGGGCTCCGGGTTAATCAGCCACATCCCATCCTTTGCCGCAAGACTGTGTTCACAGGTGTCACGCAGGTTTTGCAAAATTGTCAACTGACGCAGGACCCGTTCTGTCGGAGTCCAGGAGGCGTATTTTGTAATTTGTGCGTTGATCTCTGCGAGGGTCTGCTCTGTAATCGGACCCTGCATAGCGGCGGAAAATTTGGCAAGCTCAGGATCATACAGATTCTGATCCAAAGGCTGTGGCGTTAAGATCACAAAGGAGTACAGGGCTGTCAGCAGCAGAATGAGCAGCCCCTTCTGCAGCCAGAGCAGCTTGTAGAGCTCCAGGCCAAACAGACGCAGACGGCCGACGGCTTTGGAGAAGGGAACACGTAGCCGATCCAGCAAGATCAGAATCGAGTTTATACGGGAGACCGGCTTTTTCTGAGAGGCCAGAAGGAGGTTGGCGGCCAGGAGCAGCCCCAATACCGGCGGAATCAGGCAGACGGACAACAAAAAGCCCTGCACCGGCCAGCCGAACAGATTGAGATTCAGGTAGTGCATGGCAAGCTTCGGGACATCTACCAGGGCGAACAGATTTACATATCGAAAGATTACGCCGACAAAGCTGTCGGGACTCAGGGTAAACATCGCGTATTCTCCCGTCAGCACAACGCCGGCTGCGCATATGGCCAACGGCAGATGGTTGACAGATTGCAAAATGGCCCAGCATGCCAGGCCGACCAGCCACATTCCGAAAACCTTCAACAGGAAATAGAAAAGCAGAAAAGCCCACACAGGCATGACCCAGGGGAAATCGGAGAAAACAGAAAGGGATTGCACATTCCGAGAGAGGGAGCCGAGGCCGCCGCAGCGGATAGCGACAAACAGCAGCTTTCCCCCCAACAGAACCAGCGTCCCGATCAGAACGCCCAGCAGCAAAATTCCGCTGCGTTTCACCGCCAACCGAGCTCTGCCGTTTTTGGAGCCATGAATCAGGCTCCAAAGTCCCTTCTTGCGCTCGCTGAGAAATTGCAGCGTCAGGGCCAGTGTAAAAATCAGAAGACTGTAAGCGCCCACAGGATCGGAGACAAGGGCGGAAAGGGCAAAATCATTGTCCAGTTGCAGCTCGACTGCGGTGGGAAAGTCCGCTCCGGTTTTTTCAATATTGCGAGATGAGAAGCTGCCGGCTTGATTAAAGACGGAAAAAGCCTTCATCTGCCTGACATTGGCCTGTACCTGAGCCAAAAAAGCAGGATAGTCCCGAAGGTGCTCCACCTGCGTTTGAAGGACATGGAGCGCATTGATGCGATCTGAAACCGCAAGCCGGGCTTGCGCACTGAGATCGAACGCGCCGGAGTTGATGCGCGTTTCAAAGTCTTCACCGAGGGTTTCCACAAGCTCCTGCCGCATGAATTCCCGGACGGTTGCATCCTCTGTCGCCTGATAGATATGTAGGCGCATAGTTGTCTGCAAATCCGAAAGCTCTTCATCGAGCCGCGTCAAGGCCTGTTCCGTGGAAAGCCCCTGATATTCCGGCAGAACAGATTGATAACATCTGTAAAATGACCGTGTATAGATGTCTTTGGAAATGACAAGTAAAATATTCAGGCCAAGCAGCAGGGTCAGCAGACCCCAGAGCGCGGGGGCCAATAACACACGTCTTCGTTCGCTCATGGTGTATGTAAACGCTTCACATAAGCGCCCTCCAACGTGTCAGCGTTGCAGCCGGAGATGAATTCTATCCGATCCGACGCAAACAGCAGCTTGCCGTGGTTCATCAGCAAAATTTTATCCGCAATGTTTTCCACATCACTGGTGATATGGGTTGTGATCAAAACGATTTTATCCGTAGCAAGCCGCTCAATGTATCCCCGCAGCCGGATCCGTTCTTCGGGATCGAGGCCTGCAGTGGGTTCGTCCAGCAGAAGAATCTCAGGCTGCCCCAACATGGCCTGGGCCAGCATCACGCGCTGGCGCATTCCGCCGGAAAACCCGCCGACCTTCTGGTGGGCGGCAGCTTCGAGATTGACGACGGCCAGAAGCTCCCGAATCTGGGCTTGCGCTGCCTTTTTTTTGAGGCCTTTGATCTGCGCCATGTAGGCGAGAAAATCCCAGGCGGTCATCTGTTCATACATTCCCTGATTTTGGGGCATAAAGCCGAGCTTTTGCCGGAAGCACTTGCCCAGCTTCAAAATATCCGTGCCGTCATAGAGTATTTCTCCGCCCTGCCGCCGAGTGCAGTCAGTGATGAGATTCATAAGGGTCGTCTTGCCTGCACCGTTTGGACCTAAAATTGCAGAAATGCCGGAATGAAAGGAATAGGTAAAATCGTCCAGCGCCAGGGTTTCGCCATAGGATTTTGAAAGGTGCGAGATATCGATGTGCATGGGGTGGAATCCTCCGATTCTGATGCAATTTTCAGATAAAATGCTTCGTTTTATTGAAAAGGCATCGCGCAAAGGGCGCGGCCTGTTTTTCTCGATTTGGCGCAAAGCTGTATTTGCGGTTTCCGACCCCCGCGGAACACGCTGCAAAACGCTTTCTATACGTTGTTTTACGGGAGAACTAATAATTTTCGACGGGCATCAGCTCCAACTGATGACTGCCGATCCGGGAACGGTCCAGATAGTGGGTAATGGACTGAGAAATATTGGGATCGCTGTCAGAGCTGAAGAAGAAGATTCGATCGCTGGTCACTGCGCCGATTCCGAGCCCGGCAGGCAGGTCGATCTGATCCAGCAGCTCGTAGGCTCTGGACAGAAAGTACAGCGTCAGTCCCTCACGGTCTTCCTCCGGCAAGGTGAAAAGATAGATGTAGTCCTCATCGTAGATGGCCTGACAGGGATTCTTCACCGGTGTGCCGCAGTTTTTTACCGTCCTGCTGGCCAGATCATATTCCCGGAAGCCGATTTCCGGCTGGGTAAAACCCTCAAAGAAAGAATCCCGGAATGCTTTGGTTTCATCCGGACTGTCGCCCATGCTTTTCCCGGCCGCTTCGGTGACGGCCTTCCAATCCGCTTCCAGATAATACAGAGTTGAATCCGTGACGTAGAGGGAATTGGTGTAGGTTGGCGTCAGAAACCGAAGCGTTCCGGT
Organism: Oscillospiraceae bacterium; assembly: GCA_017612935.1. Taxonomy (GTDB): domain Bacteria; phylum Bacillota; class Clostridia; order Oscillospirales; family Oscillospiraceae; genus JAFRPC01. The sequence continues at coordinate 3,921 of JAGAEW010000105.1, read as the reverse complement.
GCTTGCGTCCAACTCTACCAAATGCAAATCCTTTGCCAGGTAATTCTGGCTTTTATCGGGAGCCCCAAATCCATAGAGCTTGTTCCCGTAGAAGCTGTAAAACTCAGGCAGAAAAGCCTCGCGCAGGGCTTCCGATGCAGGCTCCGTCTGAGAACCGTCTGCGAGATTCAAAACGATCAGGCGATCCTCCTGTTCCTCCAAGGGCAGACTTGTGTCGGAACTACCGAGAAGATAGAGCTTTCCGTGGTGAAAGACAGGGCGAAAGCTGGCCATATTGCTGGTGTCAAATTCGGCGACCACAGTGTGATCCGTCCCGTCCGGGTTTATCTTGATCACTTGTTCGATCATGCAGTTATCCGGTGCGTATCCGATTGTGTATAGAGCCCCGTTATAATAGCCGAAGCTGACGCCTTCATAGTAGGCATTGCAGTCCCGGCCTTGATGGCTGCAGTTCGGCTTCCCGCACAGAGGATAGAAGGCAGACTCTCCCCGCGGGCAAAAGTAGATCAGGTTACCAAAATCGAGGGATGAATTACGCCCATAAAAATAGCCCTCCGGGGTTTCCACAAAGCTTTGCAGCATAAAGCCCTGATTGCGGTCCTCCGGAGCGACCCGCAGCTCGTGGCTGCTTCCGGTTTCTGCACTGTTTGGGACGGAAGGTGTGACCCTGTCGCAGCCGGCAAACTGCAGGATCAGCAGGAGGCAGAGCCCTCCAAGCATAGCTCTTATTTTCATCGCAGTTCCTCCTTGATCGTCAGAAATGCCGCCGGCCCGGTTAGGGGACCGGCGGCAGGATTTTTTCTTACTGTATCAGAGAATCGACTTGCGCATTTCCGATGAAATACTGCTGAGAAACCTGGGTAACGACATATCCGCTGGCGACATTTTGGGTCTTAGACAGTTGCTTTTTGCCGACGGCATTGAACTGGATCGCATAGGTGGGTGACGGCAACACATTTGTGCGCTGATAGCGTATGGTTCCCTTGCTCTGAACAACACCGCCGCCGGCCCAGAAAAAGCTGGTTGTGGCAGAATTTTTGGTCTTCGTGAGGTGCGAAACCCAGTATTTGCCATTGTAGGTTCCCTCGTGACTGTATGCAAACACAGTCAGGCCCAAGGCGGCCGCAGAGAGCGCGACGACCAGGATCAATGCGAATAACCGCTTCATAAATAGAACCTTCCTTTCAATAAAAATCAATAAAAAATTGAATTGATACGGCGCCGTAAAATTCTTATATCATAGATTGTATAAAAAGTCAATAGAAAAAATTTTTTTGACGGAAAAACTGTATAAATTCACGAATGCCCCAGATGAAACAGGCTGATTCAGACTGGATTTTTTTTCGTTTGTTCGACTGCTTTTTCTTGCAATCCAACCGGAAGCCTGCAAAAAGCTTCACCCGTTTGATGCAAAAATCGGCTTTGCAATCCGCCGCCCGAATTTTGCGGCGCTGTCTTTGGCCTGGTTTCGCGCCATGGAGACATCGTTTACGAGGGTTCAGGGATCGCCCGCCCGGAAATCCGGCTCTTTTTGTGTGCGAAAACTGCCCTCTGCAGCTTTGTTTCCAGTTTTGATCAGAAGTTTTTACAAAATGTTCACCGATTTATCCGCGTCTGCGCTATAATAGAATGCAGAATACAGCAGGCTGCACAAAGAAGAGGAGGGAGCCCTATGGCAACGAAAATCCTGATTGTTGAGGACGATAACAACATTGCCGACCTGCTTCGGCTCTATTTAGAGAAAGAATCCTACGAGGTCAGTATTGCCTCGGACGGCGGGAAGGGCGTGGAGCAGTTTCGCCACTTCCAGCCGGATCTGGTGCTGCTGGATCTGATGCTCCCGGTCATGGATGGCTGGGGAGTCTGCCGTGCCATTCGCGCCGAATCGAAGGTTCCCGTCATTATGCTCACCGCAAAGGGAGAGACAGAGGACAAGGTCAGCGGCCTGAAGCAGTGAGCAGACGACTATATCACCAAACCCTTTGAGATGCAAGAGCTGCTGGCCCGCATTGAGGCGGTGCTTCGCCGCAGCGGCGCAGTACCGGAGAAGAACAGCAATCGTCTGGAATTCGACAAGCTGGTGATTGACATGGATTCCTTTGAGCTTACGGTGGACGGGAAAAAGATCCCCACTCCTCCCAAGGAAATGGAGCTGCTCTATCATCTTGCCTCCACACCGAATCGGGTTTATCAGCGCAACAAGTTGCTTGATGAGGTCTGGGGCTTTGACTATTTCGGTGATACAAGAACCGTGGATGTCCACATCAAGCGTCTGCGGGAAAAGCTGGAGGGCGTATCCGACCAGTGGGCGCTGAAAACCGTCTGGGGCGTGGGATACAAGTTTGAGGTGGTGTAAGCAGTGAAAAGGAGCTTTGGGGGACAGATAACGCTGACCCTATGCCTGATTTTCCTCACGTTGATTCTCCTCAGCACGGCAACACAGGTGATGTATAAGCAACTGCTGGAGAATATCGTGGAGGAAAATTTGACAGCCTCTGCCGATGCCGCCGCGGGAATGGCGGAGCTTCTGGATGCGGAAACAGCAGGAAACCGGCAGCAGCTTTGTATCCAGCTCAACTATACGACCCGAGCGACCGGCAATGATACCGTCTTGTGCGATGAAAGCGGTAAGATTTTGGTTTGCTCCTGCGGCTTGCAGACCTGCGAACATCTGGGCCGCCAGATCTCCGGTGAATTATTGGCTGCCGCAGGGCAGCAGAAGGCAGTATTTCTGCATAACCGGGAAATCAGTTGCTACGCCGAGCGCCGGGAGGCTGCAATCTGCAGGTTTCAAAGCAGGAGCGGCGGAGTGCGCTATATTCTCAGCACCCAATCCGATGCCGCGCTTTTTAAGCGTTTTTCAGAGGCGATCCATGTTAACATTTTTGCGGTTCTGGCGGTGATGCTGCTGGCGGTTCCGCTGGTTTGGATGATTGGCCGCCGTCAGACGCAGCCGATCAAGCAAATGACCGCTGCTGCCCGGAAAATGGCCCATGGGCAAATGGACGTGCGGGTAGATGTGGATCATACCGATACGGCCGAGTTGAACGAGCTTGCCGTTGCGTTCAATAACATGGCCCAGGCGCTTGCCCAGTCGGAAAAGAAGCGCCAGGAGTTTGTTGCCAATGTGAGCCACGAGCTCAAAACCCCCATGACGACGATTTCCGGCTATATGGAAGGTATGCTGGACGGCACCATACCGGAGCAGCAGCGACCGAAATATATGGAGATTATCGCCGGAGAGGTCAAGCGCTTGTCCCGGCTGGTACGCTCCATGCTGGAAATCTCCCGCCTTCAGGACCAGGGGGTCCCCCCCGAACGAAAGCGAAGCTTCGACCTCTGCCAGACAGTGGGGGAGGTGCTGTTGAGTTTTGAGCAGAAGATCAACGCTAAGGCCCTGAACGTAGAGACGGATCTCCCCGATCAGGGCGCAAGAACCACGGCGGATCCCGATGCCATTACGCAGCTTGTCTATAACCTGATTGACAACGCCGTGAAGTTCTGCCCGCAAAATGGAACCATCGGGCTGAAAATTGCCCAGACGAACCGCGGAAAATATCTGGTTTCCGTGTCCAATACCGGGCCCACGATTCCGCCTGAGGAGCTGTCGCTGGTCTTTGACCGCTTCCACAAGACCGACAAGAGCCGCTCTGTGGATCGGGACGGTTGGGGTCTGGGGCTTTATATCGTAAAAACCATTGTCCTCAGCCATGAGGAGGATATCTATGTTACCAGCCGGGACGGTGTAACGGAGTTTTCCTTTACCCTGCCTAAAATCAATCCGGTGTAAGCTGTCGGAAAAGGAGGTTTCAGAATGGACGATAAACGCACGCCGATGGAGGCGGAGGTTCAGGAGCTGTATGTCCATATGGAGCCCTGTCCGCCGGTGGATTTCTACGGAACCTCCTGCAAACCGAAAAC
>JAGAEW010000104.1 GCA_017612935.1 Oscillospiraceae bacterium | reverse complement strand
GCGCGACCTGCTGCGCTGGACTCGCACGGGGCCCTATTTTGGGGATACTGTAACGTTACTCGCAACAAAGCGAAAAACCTGTCACGGCAGTGGCGGGACTTTCGCTTTGTTGCAAGAACGGACATTACAGTAGCTGGAATTTTCCTGGGACGGCAGTTGGAAGCTATTGAATTTTTGAAATGAATATGCTACTATAAGAATCAGGAGAAGTAGACGATTGCTTTGCCGCTCCACGGAGGAACGTTCAACCCATTGAGAAAGGAGACATTACAATGCCGAGATATCGATGTGCATCCTGCGGAAAGCTGTTTGACCCGAGCAAGAACGAGCTCTGCCCCAAATGCGGCGCTGCGGTGGCGCCCTCTGTCCTGACGAGAATCGAGCGCAAAACGACAGCCGAGCGGCTACGGGCAGAGGGAATGCGCGATTACGACGATCACTGCCACGAGGACGACGGCTGGAAGAGCAACAGCTACGGCGCCGAATCCCGCCGGGCCGCGCTGCAGGCCCATGAGGCGGAGATGCGGGCAAGCTACGCCGCCCACCGTCCGGCGGACGAGCCCACCCGGCCGGAGCGTCCCGGCCCTGTTGCTTCCGAAGCGCCCAACCCTACGCAGGTTTCCAACGCCAACCCCTCCAATCCCACACGAGTCTCCAACGCCAAGCCCTTGCGGGCTTCCAACGCAGGGTCGGCTGGCTCCAATCAGAAGAAGGGTAAGAGTTCCGGCTTGGGTTGGTTTGTCATTATCTGGTTCCTGATTGCATTTCTGCGCACTTTTTTTGAAGATTAAAGGCTGTGCGCTGCAGCGCGGCCCTGAATCAAGGAGGAAAATATATGTCAAAATCTGAAGCTTCCGCCCTTCGCGGTCTGATGGACTTTTTGCAGGCCAGCCCCACTGCCTTCCATGCTGTGGAGCATCTGCGGCAAATGCTCTTGAAAGAGGGCTTCACGGAGCTGCCCGAGAGCAGCCGCTGGAATCTCAAGCCAGGCGCGAGCTACTTCACCACCCGCAACGGCTCCAGCATTCTGGCCTTCCGCATCGGCAACAAGCTTGCTGAGCCCGGTTTTACCCTGACGGCTTCTCACTCCGATTCTCCCTGCTTCAAGATTAAGGAGAATGCGGAGCTTCGGGTTCGGGACCGCTATGTGCAGCTCAACACCGAGGGCTACGGCGGCATGATCTGCTCCACCTGGCTGGATCGGCCTCTGGGCGTGGCCGGCAGAGTGCTGGTACGCAGCAAGACCCAGGCAGGGGAGCGCTACGAGACCCGGCTGCTGAACTTTGACCGGGATCTGGTGCTGATTCCCAACGTGGCCATCCACATGAACCGGAAGATCAACGACGGCTTTACCTTCAACAAGCAGATTGACATGGTGCCCCTTTTTGGCAGCGGCAAGCTGGAAAAGGGGGCCTTCCGCCGCATGGTGGCAAAGCAGGCGGGGGTCGAAGAGGCCGATCTTCTGGGCAGCGACCTCTACCTCTACAACCGCATGGCCCCTACGATTTGGGGCGCGGAGGAGGAATTTATCTCCGCGCCCTGTCTGGACGACCTGGAATGCGCCTACGGCAGCTTGCAGGGCTTCCTGCGGGGCAAGCAGGAGAAGTCCATTCAGGTTTGGTGCTGCTTCGACAATGAAGAGGTCGGCTCCGGCACCAAGCAGGGGGCGGATTCCACCATGCTGGAGGACGTGCTGCGCCGGATTGCAGGCGCTCTGGGCTTCGACGAGGAGGACTATCGCTGTATGGTGGCCCGGAGCTTCATGCTCTCCTGCGACAACGCCCATGCCGTCCATCCCAACCACCCGGAAAAGACCGACGCCACCAACTGCACCTATATGAACGAGGGCATTGTCATCAAGTCCCACGCCGGGCAGAAATACACCTCCGACGCGGTTTCTGTGGCGCTGTTCCGGGGCGTGTGCGAGAAGGCGGGGGTTCCTGTCCAGTTCTTCGCCAACCGGTCCGACGAAATGGGCGGCTCCACGCTGGGCAATATTGCCATGGCTCATGTGTCCATGAACACGGTGGATCTGGGTCTGCCCCAGCTTGCCATGCACTCCAGCTATGAGACCGCCGGCGTCAAGGATTTGACGTATCTGGAGGACGCCTGCGCCGCCTTCTATTCCACCCACTTCGTGAGCAACGGGCAGGGCGGCTTCACGGTTGAATAAATGAAGCGGACTGACAGGAAGGAAAGGCCGCGGCTTCAAAGGCTGGACCCCTCCTACTACCTGACAAGCAGTTGGTCCGGCGGCACTACAACGCAAATCGCCATCTGGCCCCCGGAGGCGGTCTATGCAGAGCGAAGCTTCCTCTGGCGCGTCAGCTCCGCTACGGTGGAGCTGGAGGCCTCAGACTTCACCTCGCTGCCGGACTATGAGCGGCAGATTGCCACCTTAGAGGGCGGGATTGTTCTGAGCCACAACGGCGGCAAGCCGATTTTCCTTGCCCCCTTCGAGGTTCATGCCTTCTCCGGGGCCGACGCCACCCACAGTGTCGGTCGGTGCAGGGACTTCAACCTGATGCTGCGGCGCGACGCGCTACGGGGCAGCATGGAAGCCCTGGAGCTGACGGAAGCGCCCGGCAGACCCCGGCTCTGCGGGCCGCAGGAGCAGCTTCTGCTCTACTGCGTGGAGGGCACTTGCCGGGCCGAATGCCCGGAGCTGCCGGAGCAGGCGGCAGTCTGCTGTTTGCAGGCCGGAGAAGCGCTGCTGCTGACCGGCCCGGGAAGCCTGTCTATGCTGGGTCCGGCCCGCTTGATGCTGTGCCGGATGCAGCCAGCAGGAAGGTCCTGACAAACGAGCTGAAACAATAGAGAGAGAAAACCGCCTTGCCGGCCGAGGGCAGCTGGGATTCTTTCCGGGGCGCGCACTGTGGCCCCGGAAGGAAGCGCCCCGGGCCGATTGGCGGAAGAGGAAAAAATATGAAAAAAATATTTTGTTTGACCCTCGCGGTCTGGATGCTCCTGAGCCTTGCGGCCTGCAAGAGGACGGAATCCAACCCAAACACCCACTCCGGAAGCTCCGCCTCCGAAGGGAACGAAAAAACCCCACCCAGCCCCGCTGAAGTGGAAGCGGCCATTGCCGCGGCGCTGGGGGACGGCTATCAGGCCACGGTAGATGTGCCGGAGGACGAAATGTTTAACTGCGCCCTGGGCCAGGCCGATCTGGAGAAGATTGACAGCTATGTGGCAAAGCAGACCCTGATCTCCGCTGTGGATCTCGACAGCGTCGTGGTGGCCAAGTGCAAGGAGGAGGCCTACGCTGAGGAGCTGGTGAAGATTTTTAACGAAAAGTTCGAGATGGTTTCCAGCTACGCCGCCCAGTACAGCTTCGCCCTGTCCAAGGTGCAGGGAACCCGAATCTGCCGGGTCGGGGATACGGTCCTGTACATCCTCGCCGGAGCCAGCCCCGACCAGAACGCTACACAGGAGGAGGCCGCCCGGCTTGCCGCCGCGGAGTACGAGAAGATTGACGGAGCCCTCAAGGAGCTCTACGGCTTTGTGCCGGAGAATCTTGCGGCCCTGTCCAAATACGGGCAGCGGCCCGCGCCGCGTCAGACTTTGCATAATCGCTCTGTGTGTTTTGCACGGGGCGATTTTTGCTTTTTCTCTTCCAATTTCAAAAAAATATGATATAATAAATCTAATCTGAATGAAAGGGGAACAGATATGAAGCTCGAAGCCATGAGAAAAATTTTTCAGGATACGGATTTTGTCCACTGCAGCGGTACGCCGGAGGAGCTCCGGGTGGCGGAATACCTGAAGGCCGAATGTGAGAAGCTGGGAGTCGCCGCCAGGATCGAAGCCTTCCCGGTGGCAATGGGAGAAATCGAGGAGG
>JAGAEW010000103.1 GCA_017612935.1 Oscillospiraceae bacterium | reverse complement strand
TCGTACCCGTTAGTCAGGCGAACACGGGCGATCTTACGCAGTGCGGAGTTGGGCTTCTTGGGGGTGATGGTACGAACTGCGGTGCAGACGCCTCTCTTCTGCGGGGAGGACAGGTCGGTGGTCTGGTTCTTCAGGGTGTTCATACCCTTCTGCAGAGCGGGAGCGGTGGACTTGTAGCTAACCTGCTCACGGCCCTTTCTTACCAGCTGGTTAAAAGTAGGCATTAGTTGTCTCCTTTCTTTCGAATTCCGGCTTTGCCGGTAATATTGTATCCATAGGAGCGTCGGCTTAAACCTTCGCCCCCGGGGATCCGGATTTGAGAAGTCCGGCTGCACTGGCGCCGACGGCGATGCCGCAGGCACGCCCCAGCTCTTTCATGGTGCAGACCCGAACTATGGGAATCATATGTTCCCCTGCAAGCGTCTCAACGGGTTCGGTCACAGCGGGGTCGGCGTCGTCCGCCAGAAAAACCCGGCAAACCTCGCCCGCGCAAATCGCTTTGCGAAGCTGCCTGACGCCCACAACACTGGGGATTTGTCTCAGCTCACGCAGCAAAATCGTACCTCCGAAGGACCAAAATGTGGCGCAGATATGCGCAGATAAGCGCAGAAATCCTGCGCAGATTCGTATTATAGCAGATTTCACGAAATTAGTCAAGAAAAACTGTTGGTGATTTCTGAACTTTTTTCTGCGCCTCGCCTGCGGCGGCCTTGACAGCGCCAGCCACCTGGGCTGTGTGGTAGACAAGAGGCTTAAGCAGCCTCCTGCATGTTATGCCTAAAGCAATTTACACACAAATTCGGACTTGACTGAAAAACAGGGGTCAAGTCACACAAACCGGGTGGCGCCGATGCTTCGCCGGACTAATGCTGGCACCGATTCCCGCAAAACCCTGGTATAACGTTCTTTCGCTTTGTCCAGGCTGAGAACCTCGCAGGTTTTGATTGCCAGATCGTATTGCTTATGAATTGTGATCTGATGCGGTCAGGGTTCTACATTCCATTTCTCTCTGGTTCAAGCGGGAGAAATCCGCCTCCGGCAACAGCGGCGCATTTCGCAGCAGCTCCAGGGCCAGGGGGTGGAAGTCCCGCCAGCGGCCACATTTCCGAAGGCTTTTCCAGGCCCGCTCGTCCTCCAGCAGCAGGGAGAGAAAGGCCCAGAGCTCCTTGAACTTCGGCAGCACCGCTCCGTCGGGGTGCATATCTGCGAGATAGCGGGCAGCCAGCTCCTCATGGAAGCTTAGCAGGACGGCGCGGTCCCGGCTTCCGCCTTTGCAGCGGGCAGCCAGGGAGGGATCCGCCAGCAGCCCTCGCCCGATCATCACACCGGCCAGCGCGGGGATTGCGTTCTCCAGCCGCTGAACCCCCGGCGGCGTGAAGAGATTCCCGTTGTAACACAGAGGAAAGGGCAGCAGCTCCAGCGCGCGATCCAGGGCCTCCGGGTGGACGTCGCCGCGATAGAGCTCCCGGCGGGTTCTGGGATGCAGGGTCAACTCCCGAATCGGATAGCGGGCCAGCACCGGCAGCAGGGCTTCCCACTCCGCCGGAGACTCCAGGCCGATGCGGGTCTTGACGGATATGGGCAGCACAGTCCGGGAAAACACCGTGTCCAGAAAGCGGTCCAGGACCGCCGGGTCCCGCAGCAGACCTGCGCCCTTGCCCTTGCTGACCACCGTACCCGAGGGACAGCCCAGATTCAGGTTGACCTCCGGATACCCAAGCTCCCCAATCGCAGCGGCAGCCCAGATACAGTCCTCCGGATCCCGGCTCAGGAGCTGTGGAACCAGTCGCGCCGGGCCGAGGGAGCCGGGATCCAGCTCCCGCAACTGCCGGGGCGTAAGCTTGTGCTCTGCCGTGGGCGAGAGAAAGGGCATCCAATAGCGGTCCACCCCTGTGAAGCAGGCGGCGTGGGTCTCCCGAAATGCCCGCCCTGTAATCCCCTCCATCGGGGCGAAGTCCAGCCTCATCCGAATGTTTCCCTCCCGCAGCCGGGAGAAAGCTTGTAAGCACCTGCTTTTCCCGCAGCATTCTGTCCATGAAATGGATTGAAGCACATTATACACCTTTTTGTCGGCAATCGCAATCTTTTTTGCAGTTTTTTCTCTGAACTGCCGCAGCGTGCAGGAAATTTGCAAATTGTTCGCAAGTCTTCTTGACAAAGGCAGGCCAATGTGTTATGATGTGGAACGGACAAAATTGCGAATCATTCGCAGAATGGAGGAAGCTATGCAAGCCTATATGACCCAGCCCAGAAAGCGACTGATTACCTACCTCCACAATCATGCTGACGAAACGCTGACCGCGGGCCAGATTTCTCAGGATCTTCCGGAAATCAGCGTCAGTTCAGTCTACCGCAACCTCTCCGCCCTGGAGCAGGACGGCACTGTGCGCCGTGTGGCAAAGGCGGGCAGTCGGGAAGTCTTTTACCAATATATGAAAGCAGAGGAATGTAAAGATCAGCTCCACCTGAGCTGCCGCAAGTGCGGGCGAACCTTCCACATGGACGAGGCGGAAACCCAGGTCCTGCTGGATTCCATCGCCCGGCTGGACGGCTTTGCCGTAGATCGAAACGATACGGTCCTGTACGGCACCTGCGAAAACTGTCAGATCAACCAGAGAAAGTGAGAACCTTATGCGTACCTTGAAGCTCATTACAGTAATTTTCCTTCTTGCGGCCCTGCTGCTGGCCGGCTGTGCCGCAGTCGGAGGCTCCGACGCCTCCTCCGGCACGGCGACCCGTCCTGCGGTGGAGGACAAGCCCATTTCCGTTGTCGCTACTGTTTTCCCCGCCTACGACTGGGCGCGGCAGATCCTCGGCGCGGACAACGACCGTGTGGCCCTGACCCTGCTGCTGGACAAGGGCAGCGATTTGCACAGCTACCAACCCACTGTGGAGGACATCTACAAGGTATCCACCTGTGACCTCTTTATTTATGTGGGCGGCGAATCTGAGCGCTGGGTTCCCGACGCCCTGAAACAGGCTACCAATGAAAACATGACCGTGATCTGCCTGATGGATGTTTTGGGCAGCGCCGTCAAGGAGGAAACGCCGCTGGAGGGCATGGAGGCTGAGCAGGAAGAGGGGGAAGACGAAGACGCCGGCCCCGAATACGATGAGCACGTCTGGCTCTCCCTGCGCAATGCCGAGATTCTCTGCGACGCCATTTGTGAGAAACTGATCGCCTGCGACCCGGCAGGGAAGGCCGCCTACAGCGCCAACTGCGCCGCCTATGCCGAGAAGCTCCATAGGCTGGATGCCGCTTTCACCCAGGCCGTATCCAACGCAGAGCGGAACACCCTGCTTTTTGCCGACCGCTTCCCCTTCCGCTACTTTGCCGATGACTACAATTTGACCTGTTATGCCGCCTTCCAGGGCTGCTCGGCGGAGACAGAGGCCTCCTTCGAGACCGTGAATTTTCTTGTCGGCAAGCTGGACGAGCTGGCCCTGCCCTACGTTATGACGCTGGAGCAGTCCGACTGCCGCCTGGCCGATACCGTTATCGAAAACTCCAAGGCCAAAACCGCCCGAATTTTGGAGCTCAACTCCCTGCAGTCCGTCACCGCCGCAGGCGTGGAGGAGGGCGTCAGCTACCTCGGCGTCATGGAGCAGAATTTAGAGGTGCTGAAAACTGCCCTCGGCACAAAAGCACCCTAACCGCCCGAATCCCGCAAGGACCGGGCATCACAAAGCGTCAACAATCAATTTTGTTTGAAGATGGGAGGGCTGTCCATGGCTCTGCTGCGCTGCTCCGATCTCTCCCTCGGCTATGAGGGAAAACCCATTTTGGAGCATATTGATTTTGAAGTTCAGGCAGGGGAGTATCTCTGCATCGTGGGAGAAAACGGCTCCGGAAAATCCACACTGATGAAGACAATCCTGGGCCTGATTCGCCCGCTCCGGGGGGAGGTACTGACCGGCGACGGGCTTCGCCCCAACGAGATCGGCTATCTGCCCCAGCAGACCGTGGTTCAGCGGGACTTTCCTGCCAGCGTCTATGAGATTGTTCTCTCCGGCTGTCAGGGGCGGCAGGGACTTCGTCCCTTCTACCGCGACGCCGACAGAGAGCTGGCCTGGCAAAATATCTGCCGCATGGAAATCGAGCCCCTTGCCCGGCGCTGCTATCGGGAGCTCTCCGGCGGGCAGCAGCAACGGGTCCTGCTGGCGAGAGCCCTCTGCGCCACCAAAAAGCTCCTGCTGCTGGACGAGCCCGTTTCCGGCCTCGACCCCAAAGTGACCGCCGAGATGTATCAACTCATCGGAGATCTGAACCGGAAGGACGGCATTACCGTCATTATGATTTCCCATGACCTCGAGGCCGCCCTGCATTACGCCAGCCACATTCTTCACATCGGCTCCCGCATCTACTGCGGACCTGTGGAGGGTTATCTGAACAGCGAAACAGGCGCCCGCTGGGCCGGGAAAGGAGGGCAATGTCCATGTCAAAATTAGCGCTTTATCTAACGCAGACCTATGTGCAAAGAGCTCTGCTGGTAGGCGTTCTCGTGGCACTGTGCGCCTCCTTGCTGGGGGTGACGCTGGTGCTGCGGCGCTTTTCTTTCATCGGCGACGGCTTGAGCCATGTGGCCTTCGGGGCCATGGCCGTTGCTGCCGTGGTAGGTCTGAGCGACAATATGCTGCTGATTATGCCTGTCACCATCGGCTGCGCCGTGCTGCTGCTGGCCACGGGCCGGAACACAAAAATTAAGGGTGACGCCTCTGTGGCCATGATCTCGGTGGGCGCACTGGCTGTGGGCTATATGTTGATGAACCTTTTTCCGCCCCGGGGCAAGTCCAATATTTCCGGCGACGTGTGCTCCACCCTCTTCGGCGGCACCTCCATTCTGACCCTGTCCAATTTGGAAGTTCGGCTCTCGATTGTACTGTCAATCGTTGTGGTGCTGTTCTTTATCCTGTTCTATCACAAAATCTTTGCCGTCACCTTTGACGAGAGCTTTGCCGCTGCCACCGGAACCAATACCGGGCTCTACAACCTGTTGATTGCGGTTATCATCGCCGTCGTCATTGTGCTGGCCATGAATTTGGTGGGCTCCCTGCTGATTTCGGCCCTGGTGGTCTTCCCCGCCCTGTCCGCTATGCGGGTGTTCAAGAGCTTTCGGGCTGTGTCCGTCTGTGCCGCCTGTATTTCAGTGATCTGTGCCGTCGTCGGCATTCTGTTTTCTGCCGTCCAGGGCACACCGGTGGGCTCCACCATTGTCGTGGCAGATATTCTCGCCTTTGGAGCCTTCTCTCTGGCGGGCTTTCTGCATTCCCTTTGATTCGCGTTCACAACTGCTGCACCGAACAGGAGGTATCTTTATGAAACAGCTTCGCATTGTTTGTCTGGGTCTGCTTTTGGCTCTGGGGCTGTCCGCCTGCGCCGCCTCCGGCAGCTCGGCTGACCCTAAGACCGCTACCGGGACCGCAGCCCAAAGCAGGACGGAAGCCACAGTCCCGAGCGGGACGGAAACCACAGTCCCGAGCGGGACGGAAACCACAGTCCCGAGCGGGACGGAAACCACAGTTCCGAGCGGGACGGAAACCACAGTTCCGAGCGGGACGGAAACCGCAGCCAAAAGCGAGGCCGCGCCTGCCCCCTCCTCCGCCCTGCCTGTTGTAATGAGCCAAACCGAGTATGTGCTGTACCAGAACATACTCGTTCAGAACGGAGCAGAGGATTACCTGGGCAAGCCTGCCGTAAAGGAGGGAGTCCTTACCCGCCTCACCGATGCCTTCAGCGGCAGCACTCGCTACTACGTCTGGGGCTATTATGACGCAACCAAATGCTGCGACTGGCAGTGGGAATTTGTACCCAAGGATCCGGACAGTCTCCCCCCCAACGGCAGCCGGGTCAAAATGACCGGGACTTTGGTTCAGGACGAAGCCGCCCTGGATAAGCTCTGGTTTGTCGATGCGGAGGTAGCGCTTGTAACGCCCTATACCCCCGAGGCCTGCGATGTGGATATGACAACCATGAACAGCACGCTGGAGAGGGTTCAGCTCTTAAACATGCAGTATCGCCCCGACGCCTTCCAAGGCAAGACCCTGCGGATGTACGGACGGGTTTTCAGCCTCACGGCCATTCAGCATCCCTACTATGACGGGAGCTGGACCCAGGAGCTCTCCGCCGCCGGTTCGCTTCCCGCCATTGGAACCATGATTCTCGTCACGGGAACCTGGGACGGCGGCAGCCTTCGGGCCGACCGAATCGAGGAAACCGACGCCTATTGATTTCCCGGCATTTCCCTGCAATCCCCTGCCCGGGCTTGCCCCGCGCCGGGCGAACAAGAATCGGTGCACTGCAACATCTTTCTGACCGCCGCAGTGCGCCGATCTCTATATTTTGAGGCTTTCTAAGACCTTGTCCGCCAGGAAAATAAAAAAAAATTGAAAAATCTCAGTTTATCTCTTGTCAGATTTGGTTTTTTCCTGTATAATCTTGTCGTTTCCACTTGCTTTTTGCCGCAAGTGCTGCGGCTGAACCAAACTTTCATTAAGACAGGCTGGATACTACTATGAAAAACCACCTTGGACTGTGCATGATTCTCCTGAGTCTGTTGCTGCTGACAGGCTGCCTCCCAGTCAATGGAGCCGAGATCGATTATATCCCTGCCGCTGTTTCTGTAAGCCTTTCTGCCGACACAACTGCCGCCCCCACGGAGCCCACCCGTTCCGAGCCCACGGAAGCCCTCCGTAAGCCCACCGAACCGGAACCGGAAACCGAACGTCCGGATGTGGGCCTGAGCGGGACAGCGATGCAGATTTCCTGTGATTCCATCGTGTCCGCAGACAATCCGGAGCTCTTTGTCTCCGTCTGCTTCCCCCGGGTCGATCTTACCGGTGCCCCGGAGGGGCGGATCTGTGCGCTGACGATGGAGCTGGATGGCACCTCGGTCTGGGAAAACAAGGAATTTCGACTGCTGCCCGGCACGATTGAATCCGTGCCCGTCACCGTTTCCTTCGCCCGCTACCAGGCGGATTCCACTGTCAAGCTCACCGCGACCCTACACTATCAGGATGAAACTCTGACGCAGGAAGCCAACGTGGAGCTGCAAAACGTCCCGGACGAGGTCTATGCCGCCCGCTCCGGCGACAAGCTTCCCTATCTCATTCAGGTCGTACGGAACCAAAACGTGGTCATTGTCTACGGCAAGGACAGCGCGGGCAATTACACCATGCCGGTTCGGAGCTGGCTCTGCTCCACCGGCCGCGCTACCCCCTACGGCAACTACAAGCTGGGCAGGAAGCAGGAATGGGGTCTGCTCTTCGGCGGTGTCTGGGGACAGTATGTCTGCGACATCACCGGAGATATTCTCTTCCACTCCGTCCCCTATACCAGCCCGCAGAAAAACTGTCTTGAGGCTGAGGAATACAACAAGCTGGGTACTGCGGCTTCCATGGGCTGCGTGCGCCTCACCGCCGAGAGCGCCAAGTGGATCTACGACTACTGCCCGGCCGGAACTCCCATCAGCATTGTGGATCTGGATGCGCTCAGTATGCCCCGTCCGGAGCTCCAGCCCATCGACACAGAAGACCCCCGAGCGGGTTGGGATCCCACGGATCCGGACGCCGCAAATCCGTGGCGGAAGACTGATTGACAGCTGCTCGGCAAAGCCCGGCGCGGCGGAATTACCTTGATTCGGTTCAAAACTCTTTGCAGCCGGCAACGGGATTGCGCCCTGCAGCCGGCACGGGAAGGAAGCCTCTATGAAAGGACTGCAACCCGAAGACTATCTGGAGCCCGCCTGCATTTTCTGCAAGCCGGAGGACAGTGAAATCCGCCGTGTAGATCTGCGGCGCTGTCTCACCCGACTGGATGAGCTGCTGGGACACAATGACTACGCCGCCGCCCGGCGGCATCTGGACTACTGGAAAACCGAAGCCCTGGCAGGAAAGGATCTGCGAGGGCTTTTGAGTATTGAAAATGAGCGGATGGGACTGTTCCGCAAGCTGGGGGATGAGGCCGCCGCTTGGGAGGCCATGGAAAGCGCCCTCTCTCTGATCGCCTCCACGGAGTTAGAAGACAGCGTCACCGCCGCTACCACCTATCTCAATGCAGCCACGGTGCTCAAGCGCTTCAACCGGGCTGCCGAGGCGCTGCCTCTCTATGAACAGGCCCGGGGCATCTATGATCGGACGCTTTCCCCGGAGGACCCTCGCCGGGCCGGTCTTTGCAACAACATGGCTCTGGCTCTGACGGATTTGGGACGGTATGCCGAAGCCCGGGTTCTCTATAAACAGGCCCTTTCCATTATGATTCAGCAGCCCGACGGCGCCCTGGAGCTCGCCGTCACGGAACTGAATCTGGCGGATCTTGCCGCCGCTGAGCAGGGGCTTTTGGATGCGGAAACGGAAATCGAAGCCAGACTGGACCGGGCTTGGACGCTTCTGAATCAGCCGGGGCTGTCCCGGGACGGATCCTATGCCTTTTTCTGCGAAAAATGCGCCTCTGTCTTTGGCTATTACGGGCGCTTTGCCGACGAACAGGAGCTCCGGCAGCGGGCGGAGGAAATCTATGCAGGGACTTGAACTATCCAGAGCTTATTTTGAAGCCTACGGCGTCTCCATGCTCCGCAGCCAATTTCCCGACTGGGCGGATCGTCTCGCCGTGGGATTGGTGGGCGGAGGTTCGGAGTGCTTCGGCTACGACGACGAAATCTCCCAGGATCACGACTTTGAGCCGGGATTCTGCATCTTTCTGCCGGAGGAGGCAGAGCTGGACCGCAAAATCGCCTTTCAGATGGAACGGGCCTATGCCGGGCTCCCGTCGGAATTTCAGGGCTTTACCCGTTCTCGTCTCTCCCCCGTTGGGGGCAATCGACGCGGTGTAATCCGACTGGGGGATTTTTTGGAGGCCCGGCTGGGCAACCGCAGCGGGGAGCTGAGCTTGGAGGGCTGGCTCCGTCTGCCGGAGCAGGCCCTGGCGGAACTGGTGGGAGGTTCCCTGTTTTGGACAGGGGACGGGGTCTTTTCCGCCCTGCGGGAACAGCTCGCCCGGCAGCCTGCCGATGTGCGTTGCAAGAAGCTGGCTGGGCGACTGCTGCTGATGGGCCAATCCGGCCAATACAACTATCAGCGCTGCCTCGCCCACGGCGAGCCCGCTGCCGCCCAGCTTGCAGCGGGGGAATTTGTCCGTCACGCAATCGCCGCAGTTTTCCTGCTCAACGACCGGTATCTGCCCTACTACAAATGGCAGTTCCGGGCCCTGCGGGAGCTGCCCCTGCTGGGGGACGAGGCAGAGAGCTTTGAGCTTCTGCTGACCACGGACAACAGTCCGACAATGGCCCGGGCCAAGGCAGAGCTGATCGAAGCCACCGCTTCCGCCGTGATCGGCGCGTTGCGGGATCAGGGGCTCAGTGAAGCAGTCTGCGGTGATCTGGAAAAGCACGCCTACTCCGTCAATGACCGGATCCGCAACTCCACCCTCCGCAACGCCCACATTCTGCTGGCAGTGGATTGAGGGATGCTTCGATTGTAGGCAGGACATTCTTCACATTTCCCGTCATATTTGCAAAAAACCAAAATTGTTCTCCGGTGCGATTGGACAAACTGCCGAAAATATCTCAATGCCTTCTGCCCCGTTACAATAGATGTGAGACTGGGGGTAGAAAAAAGCGGTTGAGTTTGTTAGAATGAAGTTACCACACGCCAAACTAACAAAAAGAGCTCAACCGCCATGGATATTATAACACACAACAAGCGGTATCTGCCACATGAAATTACAACCAAAGAGAGCGCTGTGAAATTGTACAGATTGGCAAAGGATATCTCGTTCGTATGCCGCCGGTATCAC
>JAGAEW010000102.1 GCA_017612935.1 Oscillospiraceae bacterium | reverse complement strand
GTTGGTGGCGGCGATGAGGATGACGCCTTCATTGGACTCAAAACCATCCATTTCCACCAGCAGCTGGTTCAGGGTTTGCTCGCGCTCATCATGCCCACCGCCCAGCCCGGCCCCGCGCTTGCGGCCCACGGCATCAATTTCGTCAATAAAAATAATCGCGGGCGCCATTTTCTTTGCCTGATCAAAGAGATCCCGCACACGGCCGGCGCCGACGCCCACGTAGAGCTCCACAAAGTCGGAGCCGGAGATGGACAGGAACTGCACCTCTGCCTCGCCTGCCACGGCCCGGGCCAGCAGGGTCTTGCCGGTACCCGGAGGGCCAACCAGCAGGACGCCCTTGGGAACTTTTGCGCCGAGCTGCGTGTATTTGGACGGATCCTTCAGGAAGTCCACGATCTCCTGCAGCTCCGCCTTCTCTTCCTCCGCGCCGGCTACATCTGCAAAAGTAACCCGTTTGTTGGACTTACCGATTTTGGCGTTGGCTTTGCTGAATTTCATGGCTCCGCCGGCACCGCCGCCCATCCGGTTCATCAGGAACATGAGGACAAAAATCATAATCACGCCGAGTATCAGCGTGGGCATCAGACTGGACAGCAGCCAGACACCTTGAGACTCCGGCTTAATGTCGTATTCCTTCAAAACCTCCTTGCTGTACTGCTCCCGGATGGTCTCCCCCAAATCCCGATAGAACAGCTCCGCATCCGGAATCTTAAAGCTCACATACTCCTGCCCCAGATACTCCTTCCGAAGCTTCATCTGCAGGACATTGTTTTGCAGATCAAAGGCTTCGACCTGCTCTTTCTCGAAAAGGGTAATCACATCGGAATACTTGAGATCCACATTGTTTTGCGCTTCAACCAGCTTATAAAGGGCAAAAAACATCAGCGCCATCAGGACAAAGTAGACGACCATCGGCCCGCGGCGGGGTGTTTGCGTTGATTTCTGATTCATTCACTTCTTCCTCTCTGTCAGGGATTTGAGAACAAAGGACCTTCGTATCGGATTACCGGAGCTTCCTCATTCTCACTTGCAACAAAGGACGGATCTGCACCGATGCCAAACACAGCGATCAGTCCGCCATCCAGCGTCAGCACGGGTATGGCAGCACGCATCTGCGCCGGCAGCTTTCGATCGATCATCAGCGCCTTCAGCTGCTTTGCGCCACCGGGAAGACAAAGCTTATCTCCGGGCAGTCGGCTCCGAACCCGGAACTTATGCAGTCTTATCATATCACATTTGAGCGCAAATGTGGTAGGTTTTTTTTGACTGAAATTTGAACTTTTTGTTACGAAACAGACAAGCTGCCCCAATCCGTCGGGCAGCACGGTCCGGCCTGGAACATTTATGGAAAGATCCGGCAGCGGTGGAAATTCCTGCAGCGGTCCAAACAGCAGCCGGTCGTATTCCCTTCTGGCCGAAAGTCCCCCCGGCAAAAGCATGCGCGCCGACGGTCCGGCCCTGAGCAGGGACTCCAGCCCTTCCACATAGACCATTGCGGGATTTTCAAGGCCCAGCTTTCGCAGGCTACCCATGAGCACCCGGCGGCGAAGCACCGGATCCAGCTCCAGCAGCGCCCTGCTTGACAAGCCCTCCCCTGCCTCGCAATCCAGCGCGGCCTTCTCTGCCAGCCGGGAGAGATACGCATCCTCTTCCCGGAGCAGCGCGCTCGTCCTCCCGACTGTCCGGACCAGGCTCGGATTTTCCTCCCGCAGCAGGGGCATTACTCGATGCCGCAGGCGATTTCGCAGGCAGTCGTCTTTCCCGTTCGTGCTGTCCTCCACATGAGGCAGTTTCTCCCGCTCCAGCAGCGCGTCAATCTCCCCACGGGTGCAGCACAGCAGCGGACGCAGGAGCTTTTCCCCCGTCAGCGGGATCCCCGCAAGCCCCCGCAGGCCGGTTCCCCGCAGCAGATGGAGCAGAATCGTTTCCACGTTGTCGTCCCCATTGTGGGCGGTGGCCAGCTTTCCCGGCGCCGCGCTTCGCAAAAAGGTATAGCGCAAAACGCGGGCAGCTTCCTCCAAACTTTCGCCCCTTTGCGCCGCCCGGGCCGGCGCATCTCCCCGGCCAAGGGCGAAGGGGATGTTCCAGTCCCTGCACAGGCTACGGCAAAAGTCCGCATCCCGATCCGCCTCCTCTCCCCGGATGCCGTGGTGAAAATGAGCAGCCCGCACGGTAAGCTCCAGCCTCGGAGCAAGCCTGCGCATCACCCAGAGCAAGGCCACGGAATCGGCTCCGCCGGAAAGTGCCACCGTCACATCGTCGCCGAGACAGAGGAGCGCATGCTCCTGAATAAAACGATAAACCCGTTCTTCCATGGGAGCCTCACCCCTGATGCACAGAATCCAGATCCGAGAAGGAGAAGAATTGCGGCATCCATTGAATCTTGACCGTGCCGGCCTCACCGTGTCGGTTTTTCGCCACAATGCACTCACAGACATTCTGATCCGGAGAATTTTTGTCATAATAGTCGTCGCGGTAGAGCATGATGACCTGGTCGGCATCCTGCTCAATGGCGCCGGATTCCCGCAGATCCGAAAGCATCGGCCGTTTATCCGTTCGGCTTTCCGCTGCACGGGAGAGCTGGCTCAGACAAATCACCGGGACATTCAAATCCTTTGCCATAATCTTCAGAGCCCGGGAGATTTCCGCCACCACGTTGACGCGGTTCTCAGCAGGACGCCCATCCTTATCCGCCCGTGTCATAAGCTGGAGATAGTCCACCACAATCAGTCCGAGATTGTCCAGACGACGGCAAATGGCGTTCATCTCGGTGACGGAGATCATGGGGTTGTCGGAAACCCGAATGTCCGTCTTGGACAGGGCCAGGCTGGCAACACAGATCCGGTTCCATTCCTCCTGATCCAGCTTTCCGGTGCTGAGATTTTTGTTGTCCACACAGCTCTCGCAGCTAAGCAAACGGGAAGCCAACTGCTCCCGGGACATTTCCAGCGAAAAAAAGGCCACGGTCTTTCCGGAATTCTTTGCCACATTGGCCAGTATATTCAGTGCAATGGTGGTCTTACCCATGCCCGGACGGGCCGCAATGATAATCAGGTCGGACTTGTTAAGTCCGTTGATCCGCTTGTCCAGATCCCGCAGGCCGGTGGACAAGCCGGGAAAATCCTCATCCGACTGAGACAGCTCTGTGAGATGGGAATACAGCTTGACCAGAATCGTGTTGATCCGTTCCAGCTCATCGTCGGCATTTCCCCGACGCAGACCAAAAACCTTCCGCTCCGCGCTGTCTAAAATCGAGCTGGCGCTTCCCTCCCCCTTGAGGGCCATTTCATTGATATCCGTTGCCGTCCGGGACAGGGATCGCAGCAGCGCCTTGTCACGAACAATCCCCGCATAGTACTTGACATTTGCTGCCGTGGGCGTAATCTCCATGAGTTGGCGCAGATAGCCCGGAGTCACCGCCTCGTCGTAATAGCCGTTTTCCTTGAGCTTCCCCAGAACCGTCACCACATCAATCGGTTGGGAGTAACTGAACATCCGGTAGATTGTCTCATAAATCTCCCGGTTTTGCCGCAGGTAGAAGTCCTCCGGCTTCAGAATCCCCACGACCTCTCCCACACAGGCGCTGTCAATCAGAATGGCGCCGAGGACGGATTGCTCCGCCTCCAATGCCTGCGGCACCTGGAGATTTGTCAAGTCTTCGAATTCTGGCACTGTTATCACCTCGAAACAAGCAAAGCGGGATGTATGCTTTCAGTTATTTTTCTTTGACCTCAACCCGCAAGGGCGCGCTGATTTCATAGCCAAGCTTGACTTTAACGGTGTAGACACCGACGGTCTTGATGGGATCTTCAATCAGAATCTTGCGCTTGTCCAGATCCACATGCTCCTGCGCCTTGAGCGCTTCGCTGATTTCCTGGCTTGTCACGGAACCAAATAGCTTCCCGGCTCCGCCGCCCTTGGCCCAGACGGTGAGATTCATTTCCCGCAGCCGGGCTGCCATCGCAGACGCCTCCTCCCGTGCCTTTTGCTCCTTTTCACGGCGAGCCTTGTCGTTCATCCGCATGGTGTTGACGTTGTCGGCAGTTGCCTCCTGGGCCAGCTTACGGGGGAAGAGGAAATTCCTGGCGTAACCATCGGAGACATTGACCATTTCTCCCTTTTTACCCTGTCCCCGCACGTCTTGTAATAATATTACCTGCATAAAAAAGCTCCTTTCTGTTGTCCGGCCGGAGCAGCCCGGTCGGAAGCCTCATACGATTTCCTGATAAAACGGTTAAAACCAGTTCTGTCATCAGCGGCACTGCCGCAGATTGCAAATCCTGCGGATTTGCAGAAAGAGACATGGTACACTCTATTTCCCCGGGCTTTGACCGGAGCAGCATCCGCTTTCGGGGGATGTGGGATTCAAGTGTTTTGAACATTTGAATCAAATATTAGGCCTTGTCTGAAAATGGAAAATGTGACCAATGGCAAGGGATTTTTTCGTCAGACAAGGTAATTTTTCGCAGGAATACTTTGTGTATTCCAAGGAAAAATGACGCAGTATGGCGGAAAAAGCCCCGCCATTTGGGGGATGTTGACTTTTTTCAAACAAGGCATAGTATCAGGCATTTGCAAAATATTGTTCAATGGCCTCAATCAAGCACTGATAAGCCTCCTCCTGCGTGACGTTCCGCAGCTGGACTCCGGCTGTCGCCGCATTGCCGCCGCCCCCAAGGGGTTCCAAAATCACCTGGACATTCACCTTGCCGATGGACCGGGCGGAAATGAAGACGGCATCCGGCTGTCGGAAGATCACAAAGGCCACCTGGATCCCGCTGATGCTTAACATCTCATCGGCAGCCTGGCCCGCCAGAGCTCGGCTGACCTCCGCCTCAGGACAGGCAATGGCAATATTGTCCCGGTAAATGGCGGTACTCTCAACAATTCGATACCGCTGAATCGTTTCTTCAAAGTTGCTCTGGAACAGACGCTTGACGTTGACCGGATCTACTCCCTGATACCGCAGGAAAGCCGCCGCCTCAAAGGTTCTGCTGTTGACCCGGACGGTAAAGTTCTTCGTATCCAGCACAATGCCCGCCATCAGAGCCGCCAGCTCGCAGGGCAGAATGATTTTTGCATCGACGCTGTAGGTCAGCAGCTCTGTCACCAGCTCGCTGGCAGAGGATGCAAAGGGCTCATGCAAATTCATGGCGGCATTGCTGATATAGTCCGCCGCCCGGCGATGGTGGTCAATGACCACCACACGATTCATAGAATCCAGCAGGTTTTTGCTTTCCACCTGTTCAGGACGGTTGGTATCCACCACAATCAGAAGACTTCTGGCATCCGCCAGAATCAGAGCGTCCTCCGCGGAGAGAAACACGCCCTGATACAGGCTATCCGCCCGTACCAGCTCCAGCAGCTTCGGCGCCATACAGCTCGCTTCGTTGATCACAATATGATAACTTTTCCCCTGACTGCGGCAAAGCGCCGCCACACCACAGGCCGCACCGAGGGCGTCCGCGTCGGCGTTTCGGTGTCCCATCAGGAACACCTGACTGGACTTCTGGATCAGAGAGCTCAGGGTGGAAGCCATCACGCGGGATTTGACCTTACTGCGGCGCTCAGACTCCACGGACCGTCCGCCGAAGAAGGAAAAATCATACTTATCCTTGATAACCGCCTGATCGCCGCCGCGGGAGAGGGCCATTTCCAGTGCAAGGGCCGCAAACTCATAATTCTCCTGAAACCCCGCTCCGTCCTTGCCTACCCCGAGGGAGAGCGTAGCGGCAATTCCGCTGGGATTCGAAACCTCCCGGACGCTGTCCAACAGAGAAAATTTCCCCTCCGTGATCCGAACAAGATCCTTGGCCTCAAAAATAAAAAGGAAGCGGTTCCGCTCCAGCTTTCGCAGCAGGCCGCCGATCTTATCAGTCCAAAGGCTGATGCGCTCGTTGAGGGCTGCGTTGAGATTGGAAACCTCCGTATCTGTCAGATTGTTGGTCAGTTCGTCAAAGTTGTCAATGAGAATGATGGATACCACTGGACGGGAACGGAGATACTCATCGCGGGTCTCCAGCAGCTCCGTAGAATCGACCCAGATCATCTGGGCGGTCGCGGCAGCCCCGTTGTCCGCCTTGGGCATAAAGCCCAGACAGCGGAAGCGGCGATCCCGAATCTGCAGATCGTTCGGGCACTCCTGCTGGCCGGACTTCAGCCAGTCCAGTCCCATCTCCGGAATCAGCTCGGAGATGCGATCGCCCACCTGGGATTCAAAAGTGTTGAGCATTTTTTGAAATTGGCGGTCGTGCCAGAGAATCTCACCGTTGTCCAGCCGGATCAAGGCCGTCGGCCACGGCGCGGCGGAGTTGGCGCTGCCAATCAGCGTATCCACCGCAAACTGGACATTGGCACAAATTGCCTTGATCCTCTGACGGGTGACAAGCATAATCACAATGATCATCACCAGCGCTGCAACAAGCAGCACAGTTGCCATCAAATAGTCCTGCTGCGTCAGCTCCATTACGGAAAAAATCAGCAAAATGACAAAGAATATGTAGGCCTCATTGTGCAAAATCCGTCTCACGCTGCGTTCCATGGAGATTCACCTCTCAAACTGCCGGCCCGCCATACCGGGCCCGTCACTGCATTCTTTACTTACTATATCAGATAAAAACAAAATATGCTATATAAAAATCAAATTTTTTTGATTTTTATATAGCATATTGGGATTTTCCGGCAAAAACCGGGCCTGCTTTAGTCTGTCAGGGCCTCCCGGCGATCCCGGAAGAGCAGGGAAATGCACCAGATGCCGGCCAGAGCCACGACGCCGTAGATAATGCGGCTGATCAGACTTCCCTGACCGCCGCCGATCCACGCGACAAGATCGAACTGAAACAGGGAAATCAGCCCCCAGTTCAGAGCGCCGATGATGGTAACAAGCAATGCAGTACTATCCATTATTACAGCCTCCTTTTCTGCGATTTTGGGTGCTCTCAGTCTGCCCGCTCCGGACGAATTCTATACGCATGGAGAAAAGATTCCCTCTTTTTTTCTTTTTTTCATTCGTTTTTACAGATTCAGGTTGCAAAAAGGATTTTGGTTTGTTATAATTGCGTTACCTATATTTCAAAGGGGGATTTTCCTGATGAACGCTTTCTTACCCGCTGACATTCTGCTGCCCCGCGACGTACCCATGGAAAAATGGGCCGTTATCGCCTGCGACCAGTTTACCTCTGACCAGAAGTACTGGGACCGCGTCCGCGCAAACGCGGCCGGCAGCGCCTCTACCATTAACCTCATTCTTCCTGAGGCTGAGCTCGGCACGCCCAAGGAGGCCGAACACACTGCCGTGATTAACAAAACCATGGGTGAATATCTGAAAAACGATGTGTTTGTCTGCTATCCCCACAGCCTTGTACTGGTGGAGCGTACCCTGGAAAACGGCTCTGTCCGTCTGGGTCTGATGGGCATGGTCGATCTCGACGCCTATGACTACTCCACCGGCTCCACCTCCGCCATCCGTGCCACCGAAAAAACCGTTGTGGAGCGTATCCCGCCCCGCCAGCGTGTCCGCCGCGACGCTCCTCTGGAGCTGCCCCACATTCTGATGCTGGCCGACGACCACGACAAGGTTCTCATTGAGCCCATTGCCACCAAGAAGGCCCAGCTCAAGAAGCTCTATGACTTCGACCTCCTGGAGGACGGTGGCCACATCGTAGGCTACCTGGTCGAGGGCGAAGAGGTCAAGGCCTTCGAGCAGCGTCTGGCTGACTACAGCGCCAACGTCGGCAAAAAGTACACGGGTCTGCCCGGCGTTCCCATGGTCTTCGCCGTGGGCGACGGCAACCACAGCCTGGCCACTGCCAAGAGCTGCTACGAAGAGCTCAAGGCCAAGAACCCCGGCGTGGATCTGTCCAACCATCCCGCCCGT
>JAGAEW010000101.1 GCA_017612935.1 Oscillospiraceae bacterium | reverse complement strand
GGTCTCTATTGGGCACAACCTGTACAAATTCTATAACAAACAGATGAAGCTCCAGCAAGCTGCGTAGTTTTCCACACCCGCCGCTTCCTGGGGTAGGGGTAGTGCGCCTATTCCAGCTGTTTTTATCTTCAAATCCTGCCGAATCCCGCAAAAACAAGGGGCTGTGAAGTCCGGGAGTGGCTTTCACTCCTTTTCTTCACAGCCCCTTATTCTCGTTTCACTTAAACGCTGATTGGGCCCCCACGCGGGCTGTCTTCCCAGCCAAAGGGAGCATGGTCTGGGGGCCCGTATGATTGCGAAGCTGCGGTATCGGATCACTCCCGGGTCAGCTCCGCCGAAACTGCGGAAATTTCATAGGCGGTGCGGCACTCGTTTTGTCCCTCTGCCAGCGTTTTCACATAGTCCCTGCTTTGAAGTCTGCCTGTCAGGGTAATTCGGGCACCGACCGTCAGTTTTCCCATTTCCCGGGCGCAGCGACCCCAGAAGATACAGGGCAGATAGTCCGTTCTGTGATAGGGCCGGTTGACCGCCAGCATCCCGTCGCAGATCTCCCGCCCCAGCGGGGTGCGACGGTAAACGGGATCCCGGCAAAAGGTTCCAGTCAAAATCACCTGATTGTCCGGCGCTTCGTCCGTGAGCTCCAGCGATTCCGCATAGACAGAAATCACCAGATGCCGGCCGGTTTGCGCCGGCTGATTAAAGGATCGGATCTGCCCGGTAACCAGCACCCGCTCCCCCCAGGCTATGTCGGCTTCATTCAGCAGTTCCCAGTCCGCCAGTATCCGCAGCCGATCCTCTGTGCCCGACAGGCGCTCTACCGCCAGAAAGAAGCTGTAAAACCGACGCCCGTGGTTCTCATGGGAAAAGACCGGCGCCGTGTCCATTGTTCCGCAGAGCCGAATTTGATTGATAATGTATTCCATTCGTCCACCTCATCGTTTGAAGTACTATACTCTATTCAGACGTGGCGTGGATTATACAACCCGGCTGCCTGCAGGACAGCGGCAAAGATTTTTTCGACTTTTATCAAAAAAAGGGTTTCTTTTTCTACTTAAATCGTCTATAATAAATAACTGGATTATGAATATCACAGCCTCACAGGAGAACTCATTATGAAAGCAACCAGTCAAAGGCACCGCAAGCTCTCTGTTTTTTTTCTTGTCATGGTTTCAGTCTGCCTGATGGCGACGGCAGGCCTGTTTATGCTCAACCGCTGGCGTGTTGAGCTGACGATAGATGGACCTGAGGAACAGACCCTCGAGTATGGGAGCTCCTTTTCTCCCCCGCCAGCCTCGGCCCTGTTGAAGGGAGATTTCATCCTTCGCAGCGGAAGGCCGCTGCAGATTACCCAAACCGGCAGCGTAAACACGAAGCAGCTGGGGGATTATTGCCTGCATTACACCGCGAAGGGGCTGTTTTATACGGCAGAGCGCAGTGTAACGGTTCATGTGGTGGACACGACGCCCCCGGTGCTGACCCTCGTTGCGGACAGCCTTGAGAGTCTGTCTCCCAGGGAGGACTATCAGGAGGCCGGTTATACCGCCTGGGACGATGCGGACGGAGATTTGACCTCTCAGGTGCAGCGGGAAATCCGCAAAAACGGAATTTATTACCATGTGACCGACCGCAGCGGCAATTCCGCGGACGCCTTCCGACCGATCAGCTATCACGACGCGGTTCCCCCGGAGCTGACGCTTTCCGGCGAAGTCAGCGCCACCCTTCAGGTCGGAGAAAGCTTTACAGAGCCCGGCTACTCCGCCACAGACAATGTGGACGGGGACATCACCGATCGGGTCACAGTCAGCGGAAGCGTGGACATCTGGCATGCCGGATCTTATACCTTGCACTACAGCGTCATGGACAGCTTCGGCAACCTGGCTGAAGCCGAACGAACCGTTACAGTGGCAGCGGCCCCGCAGCCGAATCCCGTCACCCCCAACGGCAAGGTCATTTATCTGACCTTTGACGACGGCCCAAGCCAACATACTGAACGGCTGCTGAAGATTCTGGACAAATACAATGTGAAGGCAACCTTCTTCGTGGTCAACTATGGCCATCAGGAGATGATCGCCAAGGAAGCCGCAGCCGGGCACACAGTTGCGATTCACAGCTACAGCCACGATTACAACAAAATCTACGCCAGCGAAGAGGCCTTTTTTTCCGATCTCGACGCCATGAATGAGATTATCCGGGCCCAGACCGGTTCCTATTCCACCATGCTCCGCTTCCCGGGAGGCAGCTCTAACGCGGTCAGCAACTTTAATCCGGGGATTATGACGCGACTGACCCAGGCTGTCACCGAAAAGGGCTATCAGTATTTCGACTGGAACGTGTCCTCCGGTGACGCAGGGCTCACCACCGATACCAACGTGGTCTATCAAAACGTGATCGACGGCGTTAAAAACTACAACAGCTCCATCGTGCTCCAGCATGACAGCAAGGGCTACAGCGTGGACGCGGTAGAGCGCATCATCCAGTGGGGTCTCGACAACGGCTATAGCTTCCTGCCTTTGACCCCCTCCAGCCCTACGGCCCATCACAAGGTATTCAACTGAATCAAATGAAGCCGGCGGCAGAAGTCCTGTCGCCGGCTTGCCTTTTCCGAAATATAATTCTAATTAACGGTAAAATCGTATCAGTTCAGAGCGTCGATGTACTCCGGCAGAACTGCTTCAAACTTGACGCCGTACCAGTGGGTGGGATCCGGAACAGTCACTTCGATGCAGCGCAGCGTGTAGTCCGCAGCGATTCGGGCAGCCTCATAGACGCCTTTTCCTCGGAGCAGCCCGCCCACGAAGGCGGAGGCGTAGACATCACCGGTGCCGTGACACCCTCTGGCAAAACGCTTGTGGGCGTAGTAGCGGCGTGTCTCCCCTTCCATAACGAGGACACCGGTGCTCTGCTCATTGTAGCTGACCCCGGTGAGCACCACGGTCTTTGCCCCGGCAGCCTGCAGCCGATCCAGCAGGCCGTTGATGTAGGCTTCATCATAGCGCTCCCGGTAGGGATAGTCGGTCAGCAGGCAGGCCTCGGTGATGTTGGGCAGGATCACATCCGCCCGGAAGGCCAGAGGCTTCATCTGCTCCACGAAGGCGGCGTCAAAGGCCGGATAGAGTTTGCCGTTGTCCGCCATGGCAGGGTCTACAACGGTAATGCAGCCCTCAGCTCCGCAGCTACGGAAAATCTCCTGCACCTCCCGGATCTGCTCTCCGCTGCCGAGATAGCCGGTATAGATGGCGTTGAAGCGGATGCCCTCCCTCTGCCAGTGGGCCGCAATGGCGGGCAAATCCTCAGTCAGATCCCGCACGGTGTAGCCGGAAAAACCCGTTGTATGGGTGGAGAGCACCGCTGAGGGTAAAATGCAGGTCTCATGTCCGGCGGCTGAGAGGATCGGCAGCGCCACCGTCAGGGAACACTGTCCGAAACAGGAAATGTCCTGCACCGTTAAAATTCGTTTATAGTCCATGTTTTTTCTCCTGGATGTTCCGGGACTTGACAAAAGCCCTTGATATCGCTATGATTATAGCACAAACTGGCCCTATGTATATGCTCAGTTTTTGTATTTTTTAGGGGGTCAGTTATGCGAGACACCGAGGAGGCATCATCTGTGTTCAGCTTTACTCTGACTCTGAATTCCCGGGCGCGGATTCCCATGTATGAGCAGCTCTACGGCGCAATCGCCGCCGCGATCCGCGACGGCAGCCTGCAAAAAGGCGAGAAGCTTCCCTCCAAACGGGAACTCTGCGCCCAGCTCGGGGTCAGCCGCGCCACAGTGGAAACCGCCTATGAGTTGCTGCGGGCCGAGGGCTATGTGGAGGCGCGCCCACGCAGTGGCTTCTACGCGGCGGACTACATTTCCCTGACGCCGGATCCGAAGCGGCGGCGGAGCGTACCGCTGCCCCCGGCTCCGCAGCACGCAAGCGATCTGCACAGCTCTCCCCTCTCCACCTCGGCGGTGGATGTATCCCTGTTTCCCTACGCCTCCTGGGCAAAGCTCTACAAGGAGGTCGTATACAACTCCCCGGAGCTGCTGCAGCGGGGAGACCCCCGGGGGGAGCTCTCCCTGCGGCAGGCTCTCTCCCGGCTGCTGCGGGAATACCGGGGCGTACGCTGCACCCCGGAGCAGCTCGTCATCGGCTCCGGCCTGGAAACCCTGACAGAGCAGCTCGTAACCCTTCTCGGCAGCGACGCAGTCTATGCCATGGAGGATCCGGGCTATCCCGCTCTGGAACGGGTTCTGCTGGCAAGAGGCCGGTCGATTCGATCTGTTCCCATGGACGCGCAGGGCATGAACGCAGAGGCCCTGGAGCGCAGCGGGGCCACAGTGGCCTATCTGACCCCTTCCCATCAGTTTCCTCTGGGCATCACCATGCCCGCTTCCCGCCGCTCCCGGCTGCTGCGCTGGGCCGTAGAGGGAAACGGATGGATCATTGAGGATGACTACGACAGCGAATTTCGCTATGGTGGGCGACCCATCTCCTCCATGCAGGGCATGGACCGCCACGAGCGGGTCATCTATGCCGGTACCTTCAGCCGCAGCCTCGCCCCGGCCATCCGTCTGGCCTATCTGGTGCTCCCCCCCACCCTACTGGGCCGCTGGCAGAAGCTCTTCGGACGGCAGCAGGCCACTGTCTCCCGCTATGAGCAGCGGGTCATGGCGCGCTTTCTGAAGGAGGGCTTCTACGCCCGCTACCTGCGGCGGGTGGGAAAGCTCTACAGCGACCGCCGCGCCGCCCTGTTGCGCGGGCTGGACACAATCGACGGGGCGACCGTCTCCGGCGCAGAGGGGGGAATCCACTTTTTGTTGACTCTCCCCCGCTTCTCCGAGGCGGAACTGCTCTCCCGGGCCGCCGCCGCCGGAATTCCCCTGCGGGGCCTGTCGGAATACTGCCGGAACAGTCCGCCCCTGCCATCCACTCTGGTAGTGGGCTACGGAGGACTGCCCACGGCCCAGGTGGAAACGGTGGTGCAGACGCTTCGGCAGGCATGGTCTGCTCCGGACTAACCCGGCGCGACCCTCGGCTGCCGTGCGCGGGGAATGTTTACAGCTTATACACACTTTTCTCTTGCAAGCCAGCTATAATGAGAATTGCCAAATCTTCTATGGAGGAGAAATTCAATGAAACACCGTTTTGCAAGTTTTCTCGTGTCATCTCTGCTTCTGCTGCCCCTGACAGGCTGTTCGAGAATTGATTATTCCCTGCCGGAGCATCCAACGCGCTTTGTGAGCGGAACCTTTACCAATCCCGACAATCCGGAAGACCAGTATGCGTCCATCGAATATCAGGGCAGAACCTATATTCCCTATGATGGACGATTAAAGGGCATTCTGCGGGGTTCGGACGTCAAACGATGTCTGGGTTACCTCGTTCGGGAAGACCATCCAGAGGACCAGAACGACCGCGTGTATCTGCTGACAGAAGACCCGGACGCGAATTATTTGATGACATTTTATGTCAATGGTGAAATGGAAAATCCGCTTTTTTACCGGGCAACGGACACCGTCGGGCAGAATATCAAAACTCCGTCCTGCATTGATGAATACACCCACGAGGACTACGAAGCGGATCTGGCAATGGATCCTTCTTTTGATACTTATTGGAAATAGGGGCAGCCGCGCCCGGCAAAGCGTCGGGCGCGCCGCTGAAACACTCCGAACGCTGAGACAGGGATGGGAGCAGCGTGAACGACGAGGCTGAATTGGCGGATCTATACAAAAAGCTGTTGGATAAGAACTTCGAGCCGGATCCTCAGCGTATGAACGCAACGCTGCAGGCCATCTTATCCCGCCTGTCCGAGTCCCCTGCTTCCCCGGAGGAAAGGCGATGAATTCAGGCAAGCCAACAAAAAACGGGTTCCCGCCTGACGATTCTCACAAAAAAAGCTTGCAGAATCAGGGCAACTGTGCTATACTGATTCTGCTGTTTAGAATTATGCTTCACAGGCTGTGAACGGTTTGTCAACGTCCCGGTGCGGGTTCAGAGAGGATGCGGTCGCTGCGAGCATCCCCCGCGGGACGGAGGCCTTCCACCGGGAGCCGCCGCCTGAAGGATGCGTCCCTGCGGGGCGCTCTGCGTAGGGCTGGCCGTTCGGATCGCGTTAAGATCCCTCAAGTGCGCCGGGATTCCCGGCGAATGCGGGTGGTACCGCGGAAGCTATGTCTTTCGTCCCCATTGGGGCGGAGGACTTTTTTATTGCCTTGCAATTACATTTCACAAGGAGAAACAATACGATGAAGGAACAACTGGAACAAATCAAAGTCCGGGCCCTGCAGGCGCTGCAGGAGGCAAAGGAATCCTCTGAGCTCGAAGCCCTGCGGGTCAGCCTTCTGGGCAAAAAGGGGGAGCTCACCGCCGTTCTGAAAATGATGGGCAGTCTCTCCGCCGAGGAGCGTCCCATCATGGGGCAGCTGGCAAACTCCGTCCGCGCCGCCATTGAAGAGCGGCTGGAGACCCGCAAGGCCGAGCTCTCCGCCGCCGCGATGGAGGCCCGGCTGGCAGCCGAGGCCCTGGACGTCACCGTCCCCGGCACCGCACCGGAGCTGGGCCACCGGCATCCCATGTATATCGCGCTGGACGAAGCCAAAGAGATTTTCATCGGCATGGGCTTTCAAATTTTAGATGGCCCCGAGGTGGAGCTGGCAGAGTACAACTTCACCAAGCTGAACACCGAGGAGGGACATCCCGCCCGGGATTGGTCTGACACCTTCTACCTGAAGGAGGACAGCTCTCTGCTGCTGCGAACTCAGACCTCCCCCATGCAGATTCGGGCCATGGAGGCCATTCAGAATCCCCCCATTCGGATTCTCGCCCCCGGTCGGGTCTACCGCAAGGACGAAATCGACGCCACCCACTCCCCTATGTTCCACCAGATCGAGGGGCTGGTCATCGACAAGGGGATCACGATGGGTGACCTGAAGGGCACCCTGAACACCCTGATGCAGCGTATCTACGGCCCGGACACCGTCACCCGTTTCCGGCCCCACCACTTCCCTTTCACCGAGCCCAGCTGCGAGATGGACGTGCAGTGCTTCGAGTGCCACGGCGCCGGCT
>JAGAEW010000019.1 GCA_017612935.1 Oscillospiraceae bacterium | reverse complement strand
CTGATAGTTGACAATGATGCCGTTGGACTCCAGACGCTCGGCAACCTCATAGCCCATGGCGTAACCGACGTTGACAATGACCTGGTGGGTCTCGGTATAGGAGATGGCGGGATCACTGGCCACGTCGAGACCCTCAGCCTTCAGACACTTGGCAAAGTGCTTGGCGTTTTCGATGACGTTGCGCTGATACTCGTCCTTAAAGGTGTTCATTTCGTAGGCGGCCATCAGCAGACCGAGCTGAGTGCCCAGATGGTGGTTGGAGACAGAGCCGGGGAAGGCGCGGGATTCGATGGTCTTCCACAGGTTCCACTTCAGATCCTCGGGCTTGTAGTTCACACCGACAATGCCACGCTGGGGCCCGAAGAAGGTCTTATGGGTGGAGCCGGTGACAATCTCGGCGCCCTCCTCGAAGGGCTTCTGGAAGTAGTCGCCCACCAGGCCCAGAACGTGCGCCATATCGTACATGATGGTAGTCTTCAGGCCCATCTGGTCCACGAACTGACGGATTTCCTTAACAGGCTCCTTGTGCAGAACCATGGACTTGCCGAAGATGATGAACTCGGGACGATAGCGGTCGATGACCTTCTTGGTCTCTTCCACGTCGATCTTGTAGTGGTTCTCGGGCAGGACGGGGAAGGCCACGACAGCGTTGCGCTCGGTGACGGGATCAACGGCAACATAGTCATGCAGCGCGCCCATGGGCTGCGCGGACAGGTGGCCGCCCTTGGCGATATGGTTGTGCAGGATATAACCCAGACGCTGGGGATTCACCTTGCGGTTGTTGCGGTTTTTGAAGTCCATCAGGGAGGAGAAAACCGCAGTGTTGGACATCTGACCCGAAACCACACGGGTCTCAACCTCGGTGGCGCCCAGGAACTGACGCATCTGCTCCACCAGCAGCTCCTCCACATGCTCGATGAACTTGGTGCCCTGATAATAGAAGATCTCGTTGTCGTAGAAGGAGGAAATCTTCTTGTGCTCGGCATAGCGGAAGGCGGGGTCGGAGGCGCAGAGCATCTGCACGGCGCGGCTGGGGGTGTTCTCAGAGGGAATCAGGTTGATGCACCGCTTTTGACGCCACAGATGATTCTCTGTTGCGCGCTTGAGTAATTCCAGGGCCTCGGCCCGATAACCGGTGCCATCAGCGGGCTTACCCTGGACTATAGGGGTGTAGATCAGAGGACGGGCATAGGGGGGCGCCATGGTGCTCAGGTGCATACGGGGAATTGCGGCCTTGACGCGCTTGCCGCGCACATCGACATAAACAATGTCGTCCGTCTGGATGTCGGAGTCCAGCATGGCAATGCCCAGGGCACGCTTGGAAGTCTCCTTGGTGTAGGTGGTAGCCATACCCTCGCCGTCGGAAACGTAGTAGGGAACCATCGTACCGGATGTCACATAGCCAACCAGCTTGTCGTTGCGGTAGACAGGCATATCCTTCCGCATAACGCCGCGGTCGATCAGCGTAATGGGCATCATGCGGCGGGGCAGGAGCTCGGTGCCCTCGAAGTCCCGGTTCTGGATCTTCTTGAAGGCCTCAAACTGCTTCTCCAGCTTGGCGCGGCCAACGAAGTTGCCCTTCAGCTCGGAGAAGGAAACAGCGAACTTTGCCAGAGGAACCGCGAAAATGGGGATTTCCTTACCCTCGATGTCTTCGCCGAACTCATGGCCGTAGAGGGGCATCATAGCTTCCATACGCAGGGTGTCGCGGGCGCCGAGGCCGGCGGGCTGGCCGCCCAGCTCCAGCAGACGCTTCCACATCCACTCGGCGTCTTCGGACTTGATGAAGACCTCGTAGCCCAGAGGCTCGCCGGTATAGCCGGTCTTGGCAAGACGGACGGTGTGGCCTTCCATCCGGACCGTGCCCAGGGCGTTCTTGACCAGCTCGGTGAGCTGCTGGCCCTCGGCGAGCTGAGTCAGGATCTCACGGCTCTTGGGGCCTTGAACGGCGATGGAGGCAGTCTTGTCGGAGATGTCGGTGAGGGTGCAGTTAAAGGCTTTGATCTGCTCGCGCAGATGAACCAGATCCTTCTCGGTGTTGGCAGCATTGACAACCAGCAGGAACTTGTCTTCCTCAAACCGATAGAGATAGGCATCGTCGATGGCGCCGCCGTTCTCATTGGGGATGATGCAGTACTGAGCCTCGTTGATGTCCAACGCCTGGACGTTGCTGGACAGAACGTGCTGCAGGAACTGCACGCGCTCGGGACCTTCGATTTCCAGTCTGCCCATGTGGGAGACATCGAAAAGTCCGCAGTTGTGGCGGGTGTTCAGATGCTCAGCCACGATTCCGCTGGGGTACTGGATGGGCATTTCCCAGCCGCCAAAGTCCACCATGGTGGCACCAGCCGCCAGATGAGCGTTGTACAGTTGGGTGCGTTTGAGTTCGCTCATGGAATTAACCTCCTGTGTATTGGAAATGTTGATTGCGTGCAATCAAAAAACGGCGGCACAGATACGGCTGCAGTGAGCCGCATGTGCCACCGTTTGAAGCCTGAGAGATTCCCCGCGAAGGCGGGTTGCACCTACGGCGTGCGCATACGCGCACTTTACGGTGTTTCGTCCGGACCCGATCCCTTTTGCCTGAGAGCTTCTGCTTTCCCCTTCGGCGCCGCCTGAAGCGGTCTCTCCCGGGTCCATCAACCGACGATATATCATACTGGGAATGAGCATAGCTCGGCCCCTGCTCATCCTCATACAACTTACCATATTTCCCCTCGAATTGTCAAGGTTTTTTTCCTGTAAAATCTCTTTTTTCTGATTGACAGTCTGCCGTCGGCATTTTATAATATTTTTGCAATAATTTTGCAATAATCAAGACAATCTTGAAGGAATCGGAGGACTTCCCCATGAATCAAAATGTGATCAAGCGCAACGAGCTTCTGGCCCGTAAGGTCATCAGCGGTCTGGAATCCCGAAATATGTCCGGCTACTACGCAGCCACCAGGGAGGAAGCCTTGAAGCTGGCCCTTTCCCTGATTCCAAAGGGCAGCTCCATCGCCATGGGGGGCTGCATGAGCGCCGCCGAAATCGGGCTGTCAGAGGCCCTCAAGGGACCGGACTACCGCTTCATCGACCGGGACGCTGCCGCAGACAAGCGTGCCGTCATGTTGACAAGCTACGACGCCGACGTGTTTGTGAGCTCCGCCAACGCCATGACGGAAGACGGCGTGCTGATCAACATTGACGGCAACGCGAACCGGGTCTCCGCCATTGCCCAGGGACCCAAAACCGTTTTGTTCATTGTGGGCATGAATAAGGTCTGCAAGGATGTGGATGCCGCCATGAAGCGGGCGCGGAATGTGGCCGCCCCCATCAACGCCCAGCGCTTCGGCCTGTCCACCCCCTGTTCAAAAACCGGCTCCTGCATGGACTGCAAGAGTCCCGACACCATCTGCTGCCAGATTCTGATCACCCGCTACTCCCGGCATGCCGACCGCATCCATGTGATTTTGGTCAACGACACGCTGGGCTTTTAGCCGCCCGCTCTTGTGCAGTTGGAGCTCAAGGGGAAAGAAAACAGAACGGTGGATGAACTGTCCATGGGAATGCGGAAAAAATTGACCTTGTTGCCTCTGCTGACTCAAAAATGTGATTGAACAATCCTGGATGAACCCTTCAATCGCATTGACATCAACTATATGTAAGCCGCAACGTATTTCACAGCTTTCGTTGGGCTTCCACCATGTTTGCCTGCGTTGGAATCTTTGTGAGTTCCAAACTGGAGCTTCTCCGGCAAATCAACAGCTTGCCGCTTTCCATCAGAGTTTCCGGAATTCTGCTTCCGGTTCCCCTGTGCATTGTCGGCTCTCTGTGTTCTGTGCTGTTGGGATACCTCCTCGCAGGCGGGCTGTTTGTGGGGAACAGCTTTATATTCAGGCTGGATTCAGAGCGCGGGGCAGGATATCAAACCGTAGTTTCTGAAACAACTCAGCTTGCGTATATGCTATTGTTCTCCGCCGAACTGATTTTCATTTCAAATATTTTAAGAAAAGAGGACTTTGAATGGAACACGCACTGGTACAAACAAAACAACTCTCAAAAAAATTCCGCAGCTTCCCAGCCGTCAATGAAGTCAGCGTCACAGTGAACGAGGGGGACATCTACGGTCTGATCGGAAAAAACGGGGCGGGCAAAACAACCCTGATGCGGATGATTCTGGGCAACTGCCGTCAGACCGCCGGAGAGATCGTTTACAACAACGAGCTTCTGGAACAGGGACGCAGAATCGGCTCCATCATCGAATCCCCGCCGTTTTTCCCGGAATGCTCGGCGCTGGAGAATCTGAAGCGCTTTTCAATTCTCTTCGGAGGACGGCAGGACATTGAGCAGATTTTGCACGACGTAGATCTCTGGGAGGCTCGAAAAAAACACGCCGGGAAGTTCTCTCTGGGCATGAAGCAGCGGCTGGGCATCGCAATCGCTCTGCTGGGCAAGCCCCGCTTTCTGGTGCTGGACGAGCCAACCAATGGGCTGGATCCGGCGGGCATCACCGAGATGCGAGAGTTGATTCTCAAGCTGAATCGGGAACAGGGCATCAGCTTCTTCATTTCCTCCCACATTTTGGACGAGCTGGGCCGAGTCGCCACGAAGTTCGGAATTATGAATCACGGCGAGTTAGTGGAGGAAATCTCTTCCGCCGCCCTGCAGGAGCAGTGCAAAAAGCGGCTGGAAATATACCCCGACGATCTCCAACGCGCCTCCGCTCTGCTCTCCGAGCGGGTGGGCACGGACGCTCTGCGGGTGCAGGAGGATCACATTGTGCTCACCAGAGGAATTGAGGACAGCGCGGCGCTGAACAAGCTGCTCTGGGAAAATCAAATCGCCGTCAGTCGGCTGGAACTCAAAGCGGAGACGCTGGAGCAATACTTTATGAGGAAGGTGAACGGATAATGGGAAAGCTGATTGGTTTTGAACTGCATAAGCTGTTCCGCAAGAAGAGCTTTTATGTCTGCGGCGGGATTGTGATTTTGTACGTAATACTGACTTTGCTGACCATGCGTGAGTTTCTCACCGGTTCTACCTTCTTTGCAACAGTCCTTTCAAATGGGCCCATGGATACCCTGATTGTAATTCTGGTTTCCATTCTCATCTGTGGGGATTGCAAGACCGGCACCCTCAAAACCGTGGTGGGCCGGGGCTACAGCCGGATTGCGGTTTATGTTGCCGAATTTTTTACGGCCTGCTTTGCCTGCTTTCTGCTGTGCGCCATCTGCTGGATCACCACCGCGATCTCCGGGGCGATTCTGCTGGATGATAAACTGGCGCTGGATTCCCAGATTCTTTCCATGATGGGAACGCAGCTTCTGCTGATGATCGTGATGGCTTCCGTGGCGTTCGTCGCCAGTATTCTGAGCAGAAAAACCTCGATTGGCATTGTAACGGGCATTGTCGGTATCGCGATGGTGTCGCTGGCGCTGGGCTTGGTGGACTACTGGATGAAGGACGCCGCTATCGGTCTGGTAGATTATTGGGTCCCCTCCCTCCTTGCTAAGGTTTCCACAGGGGACTATGACCAAAAGGCCATCCATCAGGCGCTGCTGTATGGCAGCATCTACACAGTGGTTTTGTTTGGCTCCGGCCTCGCATTGTTCCGGAAGAAGGATATTTAAGCGCAGAAAAACGCTGCAGCAACTGACCTCATCTGTCAGTTGCTGCAGCGTTTTTCTGTATGGTCGGCAGG
>JAGAEW010000100.1 GCA_017612935.1 Oscillospiraceae bacterium | reverse complement strand
GTGAAAAAGCTGCTCATCCATGACAAGGCGCTGAGGCAGACCGCACTGGGAGCGGAGGCCCTGTTCCATGTGGATGGGGTTCTGCAGCACGACCTGTACACCCTGACCGCCGCCCTGGAAAAGGAGATCCTGCGCCACGGCATCGCCGCCCCCCAGCGGGCGGAAAAGGTGACACCCTCAGCTTAAGGGAGGACAACTGTATGAACTACGTGGGTACGGAAAAGCTCTACGCCTGGTACGCGGAAAAGGCGAAGGAGCCCAGAATGTCCAATGCCCAGCTGCTGGAGGAGATCCATCAGCGCTTTGTGGATACCCGGGTGCCGGAGTACATACTCCCGGCGGGCAAGACACTGTCCGGGCAGACCGAAACATACCCCTTCCGCGCCGAGAACATCGGGGCCTGCGGCGCGAACACGGGCTTTATGTATTTCTGAACCATGGAGCTGAACAATCAGTATTTCCCTCGCATGACCCATATCCCCCTTACGGACAACACCCGGTCGCGAGTTCGAGTCTCGCATCCAGCTCCAGCTTTCGCCCCGAAATCTCTATGATTTCGGGGTTTTTGTTTTGACTTTATTGGGGCGCGATCGCCCTGTTGCTTTTTCTGATTATAGATGGTATAATATGTCTATCCGATACAGAAAGGAGCAATACGTTATGCCGTGCAAGCCTGATCGCTGCAGGAGCGGTGAAAAGAAAAAGATGACCCTCCTCAACACCAAGGAGACACAGAGCGATGCGGAAAAGGCCGCTGTTCGGAAATTTCTGTTGAGCGGTCCTGAGAGGAAAGAGGAAAAAGCCCGCTGAGACAGCAGCCGAAAAATGAAGAGAGTACTTTTCATCGATGAAAACACATTGAAGTTCATCCCCGGTTTTTCGTTGAAAAACCGGGGATGTCTGTTTTATCGGTTTTGCGAAAGGCGGCAGGGCGCCGGGGCCCGACCCACACGCTGACCCACATGGGAGCGATCCGCAGAAAAGCACCGGACAGGACCGTTTTACGTCCCGTCCGGTGTATTGCGTTCTCGTTTTCGCCATCACAGATGCCGGGAAAGCAGCCGTCCCAGCTTCGCCGCTGTTGTCTCCTGGCCTTTGGTGGTGGCGTGGGTGTAGGTGCGCAGGGTGAATCCTGCGTCGCTGTGCCCCAGCATACTGGACACGGTTTTGATATCTGCTCCGTTCTGCAAAGCTAATGATCTCCTTTCCAACGGAAGTTGGTGCGGGCTTCTGCCCGCAAAGCCGCCGCGGGAACGGCGGCGAGGTGCGGGGCGGACAACCCCGCGCTATGCTTGCCTCTGCGACGGAAGCAGAGCTTCCGCGCAGAGAAATGTCGAGGCAAAGGTTTTCCTTCCGGCTGCGTTATGGTATAATCCCACAAAATGATGAGCATTTGAATTGAAAAATCCATTCATAGGAGGGTTTCCATATGGAAGAGTTTACAATTTCAGAAATGAAAGACATGCAAAGACAGCTTCAGGAGAAGTACAAAGACAAGTGGGAAGGCATCTCTCCGGAAGTCGGAAAGCACCAGCTCCTATGGATGATCGGGGAGATCGGCGAAGTCATTGACATCGTCAAGAAGCGGGGCAGCACCGCCATTATGGAGGACCCAACAGTAAGGGCCCACTTTGTTGAAGAAATGGCGGATGTGCTGATGTACTACAGCGACCTCCTGTTATGCTTCGATATCTCCTCCGAGGATTTGAAACGGGCATACACGGCGAAGTTTCGACAAAATCTAAACCGCTGGTGAAACTTGGGCGCGCTCAGCCACATCGTTGAAATGTGAATTCGACAATCACTAAAGCCAGACTTGAACGTGGAGGATAAGCCATGAATTTGAAGGAAGTGCAGCAGCAGATATATCAGAACAAAGTTGATAAACATTGGAATATCAGTAGTGTAGAAACTGAGCTTTGCCTGATGCATGGTGAAATTGCTGAGTTTTATGAAGCTTATCGGAAACACCTTCCCAGTATCGGAGAAGAGCTTGCCGATGTTGCGATTTATCTGCTTGGGATAGCTGAGATTCTCCAAATCGACCTTGAAAAAGAGATTGAGCGGAAAATGAGCATAAACCGGCGCCGGCAATATACGCAAATCGATGGTGTCAGTACGCGCATTTCAGAATGAGAGCAAATACGCGGGAAGTGACGTCAGACTGAATCCAATTCCAGAATAGCATTAGCAAGGCTTAAGAAAAGAGGAGATGGTTTTGAAGGTAATCCTCTCAAGAAAAGGCTTTGATTCGGCCAATGGTGGTTGTCCGAGCCCGATCATGCCCGATAACACCCTGCTTTCCTTGCCCATACCGGCGGATGATGGCGTTGCATATGAAGAATTATCCTTTCGTGGAATCAATTATGCAGACCTTCTTTCTCAGCTCAATCCAAGAAGACAGTACGTAAATTGCCATTTGGACCCGGATATCCGAGAGAGTATCCGGCTCAACAGCATAGCCAACTGGAAGCCTGCGTTTGGGCAGATCGGTTCAGCCCAAGGCCTGCTGTCCAATGCGAAGGTAGATATTGGCGATTTGTTTCTTTTCTTCGGGTGGTTTCGGCAGGTCGAGCAATCCGGAGGAAAATATCGGTATGTGCGAAAGACTCCCGCAGATTTCTGCC
This sequence comes from Oscillospiraceae bacterium, assembly GCA_017612935.1. Taxonomy (GTDB): domain Bacteria; phylum Bacillota; class Clostridia; order Oscillospirales; family Oscillospiraceae; genus JAFRPC01. The sequence continues at coordinate 2,062 of JAGAEW010000100.1, read as the reverse complement.
GTGGCTCAGATTTACATGTTATTTATGGTTATATGCAGATCGGGGATATCATTACAGATCCGACTGTGATAGAAAGCTACTATTGGCATCCTCATTCTTCAAATGATCGACTGTATAACACGAGCAATACTCTATACATTCCGTCAGACAGCTTGTCATTTCTACCCGATCGTAAAGGCTACGGCGTTTTGGCTTTTCGGAAAGACCGAGTTCTGACTATGGAAGGTCAAAACAGAGGGACCTGGAATAACCTTAGCTTTCTTAGACCGGAGCACATATACGGCAACAAGAAGAACTCAGCAAATGGAAGCGGATTATACTACAGCGGAATATGGCAAGAATTGGTTGTCTTTGAGTCTGACGGCCTGATCGAATGGGCAAAAAGCATCATTGAATAACAGCAGTCTCTGCCATCAATCGCGGACGGGGCAGCCGCAGGGATTCCGTACAAAGCCGAACTCTTGCAGATACGAACTGTTTTTTCAATATAATACTGTGTAAACCCTGTATTAACGGAGGAAGAGATATGTTCAGAGAATTACTCAGGCAGAAGCAACAGCTGGAAAAAGAAGAGTGTATCCACATTCTTCAGAAACAGCTGCGCGGCGTTTTGTCCGTTTTGGGGGATGACGATTATCCGTACGGATTACCCATCAATCACTATTACTGTGAAACGGACGGAAAGCTCTATTTCCACGGCGGGAAAAAGGGGCACAAAATCGATGCAATGAAGCGCCATAACAAGGCGTCATTCTGCGTTTATGATGAAGGCTTCCGCAAAGACGGTGAATGGGCGCTGAATATCAAGTCCGTGATCGTATTCGGCAGAATAGAATTCGTAGAGGATCGGGAAACCGTGTACCGGATCTCCGAGGCGTTAAGTCGGAAATTCACCAATGACAGCGAGTACATCCGGCGTGAGATCGAAAGGTCGGGTCCCGGAACGCTGATGTTCGCGCTGGTGCCGGAACACATTACCGGAAAAATAGTAAACGAATCCTAGAGACGATCCCAAAAATGATGCTGCCTCCGATGGGATATTCCTGTCCAAAACAGCAGGAACACAGGTCATTGTTCGGCCTGTGTTCCTGTTTATTCTGCCGCTTATCCCCTCCGGAATCTCCGGAAATAACACCGTTATTGCGGAGACGCATCGTTCCCCCCTTGCAATCCCATAGGGATTCCTGTAAAATCAACATATGGACGGGGAGCGGCGTTCCCCGAATCTGACGGAAAAGAGAAAGCGAATGAAGACGAAAACCTCCCCCGTCCTCCTGTGGGGCAAGCGGCTCCTGGTCTACGTCCTGGGGCTGTACATCATGGCCGTGGGCGTGGTATGCTCCTCCCGCTCCGCCCTGGGGGTCACCCCCGTAAGCTCCCTGGGGAACGTGCTGTACCTCATCGGCTCCGCAGCGGGGGCGCCCGCCTTTGTGAATCTGGGCAACTGCACCACCGGGGTGTTCTGCCTGTATCTCCTGGCGGAATTCCTGGTCCTGCGCCGGGAGTTCAAACCCGCCATGCTGCTCCAGGTGGCGGCGGCGCTCCTCTTCGGCCAGCTGGTGAACCTGGCCTCCGCCACCCTGTTCTTCCTGCCGGAGCCGGGGAGCTACCCCATGCGCCTGGTGTACCTGCTGGTGAGCATCCCCCTGGTATCCGCCGGGGTCATGCTCTACCTCTCCCCCAACCTGCTGGCCATGCCCGGGGAGGGACTGTGCCTGGCGGTGGTGAAGAAGACCGGCAAGAGCATGGGCACGGTGAAAACCTTCTTCGACTGCTCCGTGGTGCTGCTCTCCGCAGCCGCCTCCCTCCTGTACTTCCGGGGGCTGGTGGGGGTGCGGGAGGGCACCGTGATCTCCGCCCTGCTGGTGGGCTTTGTGCTGAAGCTGCTGCAGAAGCCCTTCCAGAAGCCCCTGCTCCGCTTCGTGGAGCGGGAGAGCAAGGCGGACCGGGCCCTGGAGGCCGCCTCCCAGGGCTACCTCACCGACGCGGCGGGCAACCCCAAGATCATCATCACCATCGGCCGGGAATTCGGCTCCGGTGGGATGGAGATCGGACGGCGGCT
>JAGAEW010000099.1 GCA_017612935.1 Oscillospiraceae bacterium | reverse complement strand
TCCCACCAGCCCATGGAATCTTGGATTGTTGTGCTGGAAGACACGCTTTCTCTGGCGTCGTTGGATTCCACTGCTGAAAAGATTGGCGTTTGCCACACAACAGCCTTCCGTATGCGCCATAAGCTGATGATCTATATGGAAGAGGTCGTGACAAACTCTAAGCGCTATGCCGCCCTGTTCTCGCTGATTGCTATATCTGCGGAACATTCTGCGACCGAGGCCGCCGACCAGGTACGCCACTCCCTGCGCTCCCTTCGGCTCCCGGTGACCATTGAATCCCAGAAATCTTGGAATATCCTTGCGATTTGAGCGCTTAGGTCACTTTGCAACTAACACCCACTGAAATTCAAACTGAAATCCGGCGGCGTGCCGCCGGTGGAGAGAAAACATACAGTATGGGAAAATTTGAATCAAAGAATCGGGTCCGGCGCGTCGCGGACGAGCAGAGCCCTGAGATCGAAGCCCGATATGATCCGTCTCAGCCTTGGGAGGCGGAGGACTGGGCCGGAGCCCAGAGGCTTCGGCCTGCGCCCATCCGGGCGCAGGGGGCCTACAGTGTGGAAGCGCTGCGGCAGGTCCATGAGGGCAGGGCCTATTATGACCAGAGTTCCGCCCCAGTTCCCGCCGTGGCTTCCGACTGGGAGGAAGACCCGGATTCCGACTGGGACGGCGAGACCCAGCCGGAACCGGAGCGGAGGGCAGCACGCCCCGGACGCCGCAAAAAAAAGAACAAACACAGACTGCTGCGCTTTTCGCTGAAGCTGGCATGTCTGCTGCTGGCACTGTTTGTGCTGGGGGCCGCCGTCTCCGCCCTTCTGGCACAGATGCCGGAGAGTGAGCAGTCCATCGGCCCCCGCAGGTCCGGCTGCGCCACGGTGCTGCTCTGCGGCACCGACGAGGACGGCACCCGCACCGACACCATGATCCTGTTGTATCTGGAGCAATCCAAGGGCATAAGCCGCCTTCTGAGCCTGCCCCGGGATACCATGGTCAACCGGGATAACCCCGTCCCCAAGCTCAACGGGGCCTACGGCGCCAACGGCGCGGGGGAGAAGGGCATGGGCTTTCTGATGGACTATGTGAAGGATCTGGTGGGCTTCCGGCCCGACGGCTATATTTTAGTGGATCTCAACTGCTTTGCGGATCTGGTGGATACCATGGGGGGCGTCAGCTTTGACGTGCCTATGGATATGGCCTACGAGGACCCCTCTCAGGATCTGTTTATCGACCTCAAGCAGGGCGACCAGACGCTGAACGGGCAAGAAGCCATGTGGCTGGTACGCTTCCGCAGCGGCTATGCCATGGCGGACTTAGAGCGAATCCGGGTTCAGCGGGACTTTATGCAGTCCGCCGTCAGTCAGTGGAAGTCCGTGACGAAGCTGCCCCGACTGCCCTTTGCCGCCTCCCTGCTGATTCGGAACAGCCAGTCGGATCTGAGCTACCGCAATCTCTGCTGGGTGGCGCTGGCCCTGGCCCGGAGCAGCGGAGACATGGAGAACGACACCCTGCCGGGAACCCCGGAGTGGGTCAACGGCGGCGCATACTATGTGGAGGACCGGGTCGAAGCCGCTGCCCTGGTGAATGAAAGATACAATCCTTACGAAAGGGAGATTACTGCAAATGACCTGCATCCCTACGGATATTGAGCACGGAGCCCCGGCGGAGCTTGCCGTCAGAGGGCCCCGGGAACGCCGCTGTTATGAATTTCTCGACGGGCTCGGGATTTCCTATCGCCGGGCGGAGCACGCAGCCGCCGCCACCATGGAAATCTGCCGACAGATCGAAAAGAGCCTCGGCTGTCCCATCTGCAAAAATCTGCTGCTGACCAACCGCCAGCAGACGGACTTCTACCTGCTGCTGATGGAGGGGGAGAAGGTCTTTAAGACCAAATTTCTCTCCAAGGCGCTGGGCTGCGCCCGCTTGAGTTTTGCAAGCGACGAACAGATGGAGCAGCTTGTGGACGTCAGCCCCGGCTCTCTGAGCGTGCTGGGCTTGATGAACGACCCGGACAAACGGGTGCGGCTTGTCATCGACCGGCCCGTGCTGGAGCAGCCGGAGATCGGCTTCCACCCCTGCATGAATACCACAACCCTGGCGGTCTCCATGGCGGACTTCCGTGAGAAGATTCTTCCGGCCCTGGGCCACGAACTGACCGTGGTGGAGCTGCCGGTGGAAGCGGAAGCCGCGCCGTAGAGCTGCGCCGGCCCGAAGGATCGAGAACACTATGATAACTGGACGCTTTGCTCCCTCGCCCTCCGGCAGAATGCATCTGGGCAATCTCTTTGCGGGACTGCTGGCCTGGTGCTCCGTGCGCCGGGCGGGGGGAGAGATTCTGCTGCGGATGGAGGATCTGGACCCCCAGCGCACCAATGCCGCCTTTGCCGATCAGATTCGCCGGGATCTGGAGCGTTTCGGCCTGAACTGGGATCGGGAGGTGGCCTGCCAGAGCAGCCGGAAGGCTGCCTATGACGCCGCCTTCGGGGCGCTGGAGGCGGCTGGACTGGTCTATCCCTGCTACTGCTCCCGGGCCGAGGTCCACGCGGCCTCCGCCCCCCATCTGGGGCAGAGCGAGTTTGTCTATCCCGGAAGCTGCCGCAATCTGACGGAGGCGGAGCGGAAGACCCGGAAGCGGGCGCCCGCCTGGCGTCTGCGGGTCCCGGAGCAGATCTGGAGGGTTTCCGACGGCCTGCAGGGGGACTACAGCGAGCTTCTCAGCCGGGACTGCGGGGATTTTGTCCTGCGGCGGGCCGACGGGGTCTATGCCTATCAGCTTGCCGTGGTGGTGGACGACGCCGAAAACGGCGTGACCCAGGTGGTGCGGGGCCGGGATCTGCTGGCCTCCACCCCCCGGCAATGCTATCTGTTTTCCCTGCTGGGGCGGCCTGCGCCCCATTATTACCACGTCCCCCTGCTGCTGGCCCCGGATGGACGCCGCCTGAGCAAGCGGGACCGGGATCTGGACCTCGGCGCCCTGCTGGAGCGCTTTTCCCCGGAGCAGATCATTGGCAGCCTGGCCTATGCCGCCGGACTGCTGGAGCAGGATGCTCCCATCTCCGCGGCCGAGCTTGCAGCGGAATTTGACTGGAACCGGGTGCGGAAGGAGGACCTCTGCCTGCGCCTGGGGGAATGATGAATGAAGAATGAAGACTGAAAAATGAAGAATTATCGGTACGGGGTACGGCATCCCGCCGC
>JAGAEW010000018.1 GCA_017612935.1 Oscillospiraceae bacterium | reverse complement strand
GTTCTTCACTCCTTTCTTCTTCTGTTTTGTCCTTGCTTTTGTGTTTCGAACTGTCTATATTTTAATTTTTCAGTCTCCAAAAGACCATGCCGTTATCGGAAAATTTGATTCGTTTCATTTTTTCGGCGGATTATTGATCCACGGGAGAACCGGGAAGATCCCAACCTTCAAGACCCATTCTGTCCATCATCGTTCTTCATTCCTTTCTTCTTCTGTTTTGTCGTTGCTTTTGTGTTTCGAACTGTCTATATTTTAATTTTTCAGTCTCGAAAAGACCATGCCGTTATCGGAAAATTTGAAAATCTGCATTTTTGAGAAGTCTCAAAATAAATCCGGGCAGCACTCCACAATATGACTGTGGAATGCTGCCCGGGATTCTATCGGCTTTGAAAATTTATCCCTTGACAAACCGGAAAAAAAATGTACAATAAAGATACAATTTCATAGCCTTATCAAGAGTGGCGGAGGGACCGGCCCTGTGAAGCCCGGCAACCTGCGAACGCAAGGTGCCAAATCCGGCGAGTAAATCGGCAGATGAGGAAGATGCTTCGCCACGCTGCCGCCTGTCAGGGCGGTTTTCTTTTACTCTGAGACTGTATTTACAGCGAAAAAACCGCTTTCAAAAAGAAAGGAAACACTATGCTGAAACGAATTTTTACATCTGAATCCGTAACCGAGGGCCATCCCGACAAGGTTTGCGACCAAATTTCCGACGGCGTGTTGGACGCCATTCTGGCCCAGGATCCCATGGCGCGGGTCGCCTGCGAAACCGTGACCACGACCGGTATGGTGCTGGTCACGGGAGAAATCTCCACCAACTGCTATGTAGATATTGCCCGGGTCGCCCGGGACACTCTGAACAACATCGGCTACAACTCTCCCGAAGCGGGCTTCAACGGCAACACCTGCGCCATTCTCACCGCCATTGACGAGCAGTCCGGCGACATTGCCCGGGGCGTCAACGCCTCCTTTGACGACGACAAGACCACCGGCGCCGGAGATCAGGGCATGATGTTCGGCTATGCCTGCGACGAAACGAAGGAGCTGATGCCTGCCCCCATCAGCTACGCCCACAATCTCTCCCGGGCCCTGAGCGTCCTGCGGAAAGACGGAACCCTGCCCTGGCTCCGACCGGACGGCAAAAGCCAGGTTTCGGTTCAGTACGACGACGAAGGCAACCCCGAGCGCATTGACACAGTGGTTGTCTCCACCCAACACGCGGAATCCATCGACATTGAGAGCCTGCGGGAACAGATTATTTCCACCGTTATTCGTCCCAATCTGCCCAAAAGGCTTCTGGACGAAAAGACAAAATTTTTCGTCAATCCCACGGGCCGCTTTGTGGTGGGAGGGCCCGCTGCCGACACCGGCCTGACGGGACGCAAGATCATCGTAGACACCTACGGCGGCTACGCCTGCCACGGCGGCGGCGCCTTCTCTGGCAAGGATCCCACCAAGGTAGACCGCTCCGCCGCCTATATGGCACGCTTTATTGCTAAGAACTTTGTAGCCGCCGGGCTGACACGGAAGTGCCAGATCGAGCTGGCCTACGCCATCGGCGTGGCCCAGCCTGTCTCCGTGCTGGTTGACAGCTTCGGCACCGGAAAGCTCTCCGACGTGGAGCTCTCGGCTCTGGTGCGCCACTGCTTCGATCTGCGTCCGGCCGCCATTATCGAGCGGCTGAACCTGCGCCGCCCCATCTATCAGGCCACCGCCGCATACGGTCACTTCGGACGCAGCGATCTGGATCTTCCCTGGGAACAGATTGATTCCAAGCTCTTCTGAGGCCGGGATCCGTCAAACTGCTCATGGAATTGTTGAAAACGCTGGAGACCCTCCGTACCCCGACGCTAAATTGGATCATGCAGGGCATCACATACTGCGGCGAAGAGCTAATATTTATGGTGCTTGCCCTGATCCTGTACTGGTGCGTGGATAAATGGATGGGCTATTACATTCTGGCCATTGGATTTTTTGGGACGCTGTTTGGCCAGTTTCTCAAACTGGCTTGCCGGATTTCCCGTCCCTGGGTGCAGGATCCCGCCTTCACCGTGGTGGAATCCGCCAAAAAAGCCGCCACAGGTTACTCCTTTCCCAGCGGCCACAGCCTGAATGCCGCCTGCACCTTCTTTGGCCTTGCAAAATTGAGCGGCCGCCGTGCTCTTCGAATTCTTTTACCGATTTTAGCTCTGTTAATCGGGTTTTCCCGACTGTATCTGGGGGCCCACTTTCCCTCCGACGTACTGGCAGGCTTGATCATCGGCCTGGTACCGGTTTTCACCTTCTACCCCCTGATACAGTGGGCAAAGCAGCGCCCCTCCCTCATGTACGGACTGTTGGGAAGCCTGAGCCTGCTCTGTGGGGCATATCTGCTCTACGTTCTGTACGCTCCCTTCCCGGCGGAGGTTCACCGTCTGGACAGTCACACGGGCATCAGCAACTATAATGAAGCCCTGAAAAACGGATATTCTCTGCTGGGCAGTCTGGCCGGTCTGATTGTCAGCTATCGCGCGGATCGGCGGCTGCATTTTCAGGAGCAGGCGCCCCTCGCCGGGCAATTTTGCAAGCTAATTCTGGGTCTGGCAGGGATCCTGGCAATCCGGGCAGGATTGAGCACCCTGTTCAAATCGGAGCTGCTGCCCATTTTTGCCGGGCAGTATGCCTGGAACGCCCCGCGCTATTTCCTGATCGTTGTGTTTGCCGGCGACCTCTGGCCCCGCAGCTTTCCCTTCTGGCAGAAGCTCGGAGCAGG
>JAGAEW010000098.1 GCA_017612935.1 Oscillospiraceae bacterium | reverse complement strand
AGAACCGTCGGCTGTCCCGAGCCCAGCATTGAGAACCCCTACAGCGACGTTCCCGCCGGCAGATTCTTCGAGAAGCCTGCAATCTGGGCCTATGAAACCGGTATCTTCAAGGGTGAGAACGGCAAGTTCGAGCCCGACGCGGCCTGCACCCGTGCCGATACTGTGGTCTTCCTGTACCGATATTTCACGCTCCAGAATTTAACAGACTGATCCAAAACAGTAAATGGGCAAGCGGCCTGTACCGCTTGCCCATTTATCATATGTACGAAGTGAAAATCAGAATTTCGCGCTTCCGCCGCCGTGGGTGACGCCGGAGGAGCTGACGTGCGTAGAGCTGCCTGAACTTGGAGCGCTTCGTTGGCTTTCCAGAACGCGATAGCTGGTATTTGAATAGAGAAAACTGTCCCGCTTTACATCCAGGTGCATACTCTCCGCTCTGACATAGTCCGTGGCGCTGTAATTCGAACGGACGGATTTTAGCTGGGATTTTAATGCGGAAACAGGCGCAAAGCCCAGCAAAAGACCGATTCCCAGGGCGAAGACAGAGCTTCTCACCGGGTTGGGCTTCCTATTTCCGGAAGCATCGTAATTCGAGAGCATCCGGTCAACGCTTTGCAGATAGATTTGCAAGCCCTCTGCGTAACGGCCGTTCTGAATCTCGGCGCTGCAACGGCTCCAAAGGGCCTCAATTTCACTGTCCGGAAATACATCTATGCAAAAACCGCAGGTGGAAATGCTTCGAACCCCCTCAGACAGTTCCAGGAGCAGCAAAATTCCGCTTCTATCCGATCCTTGGCCGTAGTCATTACGATCAAAGTAGTCATCTGCGTAGCTTGTCGGATTGCGCCCGTCAATGCCGTCGGCGGTGAGAATGACCACATCACAATGCTGACATCGGGAGATTTCTTCGGCGCTGCGCTCCAACTGCTCCGCCTGGTTCTGCGTCAGCAGCTTTGCATTGTCAATTACGAAGCGGTGGGTGCCTGCGTCTGAGGCGGCAACCTTGACGCAGAGGGGAAGACAGATGCCGAGCAGAAGTGCAAGGCTTAAAAGAATCAGCTGTAGTCGTTTCATTGCCGCAACCTCCTACAAAAAGAAGAAATAGAGCAGCAGCCAACTGACGGCTGTGCAAATCGCCGCATAAATCCCGTACCATTTCCAATACAAGCGCTTATCTACCGGCATATCTCCCACAAATTTGCCGCTCTGCCCGTTCATGGCAAAGTGATAGAGCTTTCCCTGATAGCTGGTGGTCAGGAGCCAAACCGGAAACATGGCATATTTTGCCTTGCCGTTGCGAATGTGGACCGACGTATGTTCCGGAACCACGCTGTCATAGCCGTGGACTGTGGATGTAAAGGCCTGGGTTGTGCTGTTTTGAATGCGTTCATTGGCCCGATCAATGCTCTTTTTGGCATCAACGTCATATCGATCGGCATAGAAGCCGGACAGATAGGCGGTCTGGAAGGGAACTGCAGCGCCCAAATCAAAGGGCTCGATGGCCTCCATCATCGCATCGTCCAGCCTGCTTGAGCCGTCTACGGGTACGTTGTCAAAGCCGATTCCGCCGGATCGCTGCAAAAGAAAATGGGTCGTTTCGGTATATTCCCGATCTCCGGTCCGCCAAATTCGTTTTTTTGTCCCGCGAAAGCTGAAGCTGGCGTCCACATCCGCATCAAAAAGCCAGAAGGGAACATAAAGCCCTTTGATTTCGTCCAGGTGACTTTCCTTGGAAAAGAGCCTGGGCAGGAGCTTTTTGCCGCTCATATGCCGTTTCAGTGCGGCCTTTGCGTCCTCCTTATTGAGCTGGAAGGGTATTACAAGATCCGGCTTCAGTGCGCCCGAGAAGCGGCCGGTGAGAACCACCGGATTGCCGCAGAAGGGACAGTGGGTTGCGCCTGTGTTGGCATCGGCAATAATCTCGCCGCTGCAGGATTGACAGTGGTAAACCCCCATGGATTCGGTTTCTGAGGCATCAAACTGCTCCTGGGGGATTTCCCACTGAGCCGAATCCGGCTGCTGCTGATTGAGCGCCTCATCCAGTTCCATTAGGGCAGAGGGGTCGAAGGTCGTATCACAGTACGGACATTTCATCTTTTGGGTGTCGGAGTCGAACTCAATGATTCCGCCGCAGCAGGGACATTTGTATTCAATAATCTGTGCCATGGTTCCTCCTCTCTGCCGCTGGGCAGGTTTGATTATTTGACACGTTCTGCGCTGAAGCGATAATAGGCCCATTTGAGGAGCTTGTCTGAAATCGCCTGAAGCTTCGGATCCAGTGTTGTGGTGACGCTTCCGTCCGCAAGCACATAGCGTCCGCGGCAAATGACCGGAAGGGCGCGGCGGGCCAGCGACAGATAATCCCAATAGGCTTCGGTTCCCCGCAGACCGCTGAGCTCATAGAGCATGGAGCTGAGATAGACATCGCTGATGCGGGAGCCCTGTACAAAGTCTAATTGCTTCACCCGGGATGCAAAATCGTATTGTTCACAGAAGGAACGGTTTGCCCAAATTACAAAGGGCGTGCTGTAGGTTTCAATGGCGGATTCCGGGTTGCTTTCATTTCCGACGGACAGGCCGATTTCCTGATATACACTGAAATTTTTCCCCAGGGCGGGGAGATGATCGCCCCAGAAGACCAGCAGCACCGGATCGAGCTTTTGGTCAAGAAACGCTGTGAGATCATAAAGAAGCTGGGACGAATCCCGGATTCCCTCGGCATAAACCGAAAGCGTTTCCTCGGCCTGCTCGGAGACGGACTTGCGAAGCGGAACCGTGGCAGGCCGCTGGGTGTACTTTTGCCAGTAATAGCTCTGATGATTTTCGATTGTCACCGTAAAGGCGAACAGGGGATGATCGGAGTGCTGCTTCTGAGCCTCGTAGCGCTCTTTCAGGACGAGGCCGAAGCCCTCATCCGAGAAATAGCCGCACTTTTTGGGGTAGCTTCCATCCAGGTCCTTCAGGAAGGTCTGGTCGCTGATCCCGAGGTAGTTGTAAACGCTTTCCCGGTTATAAAACCAGCGATCTCCCGGGTGCATGAACCAGGTATCATAGCCCTCAGAGGCATAGAGCCGGGCCAGAGACGGCAGATTTCTGTGAACCAGGCGGAATGCCGAGGTGGAGTTTTCGTTGAGCCATCTGAGCCCGATGCCGGTCATCATGTCAAATTCGGTGTTGGCAGTTCCGGCACCGTAATTGGAGACAACGATGTGGCCGGAAACGGACTGATCTGAGGCGGCGACCCGGTGAAAAAGCTCCAATGGATTTTCTCCGTCAGGGTAATCAAAGACAGCGGCGTCAAAAACATCGCTGAAGGCCTCGCATTGAATCATAATGATGTCCGGCGTGCAGGGAGAGGGGGAATCATTGGAGAAGCGGATGGCTTCCTTCGACCAGGCGGCCGCTTCCGCCTCACTGTAACCCGCAGGCATCTCGGCATTATACAGGTGGTAATTGTGCAAAAAGCAATAGACGAAGCCGAGCTCATCAAAGACGGTGGGGACGTTGCCGGAGTCGAGCTTCGGAACGGAGGCCACCATATCCCTGTACAAGTCGGCAGAGGGATAAAGCTCCGACATGGAGCCCAAAAACAAGGCGCACAGCACGGCGCTTGCTGCAATTCGCAGCGATGTCCGTTTGATTGTTCCCTTCCAATGGAAGCCTGCAAGGAACAGAAGCCCTGAGAAGAGGAAAATCAAAATCAGAATGGGAACATGCAGTTCCAGATGATACGATCCGGTTGCCGTCACGGCCTCGTTCAGCAGGGCAAAGTCCGGAGGAACGAGGGGATCGTTGCGGCACTCGATTTTAATCAGATTGACAAGAGACAGCAGGTGAAACAGCAGGGCTGTCATAGAACCTGCCCAGAACAGATTTCCAATCAAAAGGGTCAAAAAGCCGAAAACAGCTACAATCGGAAAAAGATTCAGGGCAATCAGAAGGGGCTGATGGAAAAAGTTCGACAGAGTATGAAGGGCAGAGCCGGCCTGCAGCGCTACGCAGCACAAAAAGATGATGCCGGAAATGAAAGTGAAAAGAAGCAGACGACAGGCAAAGCCAAGCCTTCGAGTGGAATGAAGTTTGTGAATCATGGACGTACCTCAGAGCAAAGTCACAAGCACAAAGATCCAGTGGGCGGCAATTCCAGCACAAAGACCACCGATTGTGTGGCTGATAATGGCCTTTCCGGTGTGCTCTCGGCAGCCCAAAACCTCCATCATGGAAACATGAGTGCTGAGATAGCCGCTCCAACACATACAGACCGCCGTGAAGACGGCAAGATCATTAATCTGAACCAGCCCGTTCCTTGCAAAATTAGGGATCAAACCCAGGGCTGCACCGGCAGAGCCGAGGGCGGTGACAGGAACTGCGATTGCCTCTGCGCTGGAGAAGCCGAACAGAGGCTTCAAGATAAAGCTGAGCAAGTTGGCGATCCAGGGCAGAATGCCAACGCCCTCTCCGGAATTTCCGCGGTAGGGCTCCTCAGGAATGACTCCGGAATAGAGCGAATCGGCGCTGCTCGAATCAGCCGTCAGAGGAATAACAATTTTGGTGGTTTCGTCCGCCTTATAGAGCACAATGCAGTAGCGGGAGCCGGCCTCACCCCAATCGGAAGAGGGAATTCTCACATAGAGATGGTCGTTCGTCTCAAAGTGTCGGCCGTTCAGATAGGAGTAGGTGCTCTCGTCAGTCTCCTCGCTGCCGAACTTTCGCCATTTTGCATCGGTGCTGTCTTTTTCCAGACTGTAGATGTAATTTTCTGCATCGGGAATTTCAATCAGGCCGGTGGAGGAGAGAATTTGTATTCCGTCCTCTGAGAGCTGCTGAACCATGGCGTACTTATATTCCGCCGCCGGTCTGCCGTTGGTAAGTATCATCACGATGGAACAAATAATCAGAACGCCGGGGATAATGGTGAGACCCATATCAACGCCCTTTTTTCCGCCTTCCATCAGGGCGTCCAAAACGTGCAGAAAGCCTTTATGGTGAGAAACATGGGCTTCTTCGTCGCCGGCGCAGCTGTCATCGAGTGCCGGCAGATCCGTTCCGTAGGCCTTTTTCATAAAGGAAAGCATCAGTCGGGTGGAGACGATCGCACCGATAATGGCGCCGAGGTTGCCGCAGAGAGCTGCCTTCCAGACATCGCTGCCGAGATTGCTGCCCATACTCAGCGTAAAGCTTGTGACAATTAAACCCATCCCAAAGGCGGTGCCGAGATTGGTCAGGGCGGGAATTTGGTAGGCCTTAAAAAATCTGCGGAATTTTTTGTCGTCTGCCAGGGTCAGAATGGCCGGATTGTCAGACAGATAGGTGGAAACCATGCCCAGAGCCGAGGCACCTGGCATTCCGAACAGCGGTCCCATTAAAGGCGACAGGAGCTTGTTGAGCAAAGCCACAACCCCAAACTCCGTCAGCAGACCGGACAGAGCGCCCGCCATAACCGCGATGGCCATGATATAAAACACCGTGCCGGTTAACAGCGCATAGGCGGTGTTCATCATCGTATTCAATGCGTTCCCAAGTCCCATGGGAATGGCAAAAATGCTAAAAAAACCAATAAAACATACAAGGCATACGACTGCCTTGACGTAGACGCTGCGCTCGGAATTGCTCTTTGTTTCCATGTCCGTTTCTCCCTTTGAGCTTCTGTGATTTTGTTTCAGAAAACCCCTGCCGGGCTGTGATGCGGGGCTTACGGAGCTGGGAACTGTGTCAGGTTTTCCGAAATATGCCGGATTTTCGGCATCCGTTCAAAAGCTGAGCTGGCAATTCCCACATCTGAGCCATGCATTCCTCTAAATTATAGTATAAAGCAGGGAAAAGGTAAAGCATCATTTCAAGGTTTTTCAAATTTTTTTGATGTTTGTCGAAAATAACGCCCTTCTTCCATAAAACAATTAGAAAAAACGCCTTTCGATGTAATTTCAGCAGACAGGGACAGGCTCCGACAGGATTGCTGCCGGAGCCTGTCCCTGTGATAAGCGTATAGAGCTGGGATCAAAGGGCCTGCTCAACCCGGGTGTAGACGGAGTTGGAAAGAGCCAGGGTATCCTTGAGGAGCTGTTCGCCCTTGCTGCGGTAGTTGGCAGCAGCGGCTTCGTCCTTCAGACTGCCCAGATTAATCAGCACATTAAGCCAGGCCCCCTGAACAGCGGCGCCCAGCATCAGGGCAGATACCCCGAGGTCACTGAGCGCGTTGGCGTTGGTCTTGCCCATCAATCTGTCGGTGAGGCTGACGGCCTCAAAGGAGAGCTCCATCATCCGCAGCGGAGATTCAATGCACAGCCTCAGCGCTGCCTGCATGGCGGCAGCCCGCGCAGCCTTTTCCTCGGGGCTCTCCTTGGGCATAGCCATGGCGGCAGAGAAGCTGTTGAAGACCACTGTGTCCTTTTCCATGGCAGTCAGAAAGTCTTCCTTGAGGGCCGAGGCACGCTCAAAGCCCTCCTGCGCCAGCTCCTGCACATCGGCATACTTTTTGCGGCCAAGGGTCAGAGCGCTGACCATGGCGGAGAGGGCCGCCCCGAGGGAGCCGGCAAGGGCAGCAGCCGAGCCGCCGCCGGGAGCCGGGGCATCGGAGCCCAGCAGATTTGCAAATTCACGGACGGTCAGTTCAGAAAGTTCCATAGTGATCTCCTTATTCCATCATATCCAGCAGATTATATTCCATGACCTGCTCGCGGCAGTTAAAGTTCTCGAGCTTCAGGTAGAATTCGGCGCAGTCGATCAGCGCCTTGGCGGGGGTCAGGCCTACCAGCTCTGTGCCGAGAATATGAACGCCGTAGCGCTCGGCCAGGGTGCGAATCATCTCATAGGCATAGAACAGGGGAGTGCCTTCATAGTTGACCATATTCATGGAAACCTGAGCAATGTTCCGGTCCTCCAGCATGATGCCCAGTGCCTTGCAGTACTGGAAGCCGCCGGAGCTGCCGCGAATGGCCTTGGCAATGCTCTTGGCAATTTCGAGATTGTCCGTGTCGAGGTTGACGTTGAAGGCAATCAGCGGCATTCTTGCGCCGATGGCGGTGATGCCGGCAGTGGGGTGGATCTTCCGTTCGCCGTAGTCCGGCGCCCAGTCGGGCTCCAGCAGTTTTTCAGGCATCCCCTCAAACTGACCCTTGCGGCACTTGGCAAGATTTCTGCGCTCGGGCCGGGTAGCGGAATCCTCATAGAGGAAGGAAGGAATCTGCAGCTCGTCCCAGATCCGCTGGGCAAGCCGCTTGGAGAGCTCCACGCACTCCTCCAGCGTTACGTCCATGGTGGGGACAAAGGGAATCACGTCCGTGGCGCCCATGCGGGGATGCTGACCGACATGCTTGGTCATGTCGATGGTCTCTGCGGCCTTCTTGGTCAGTTGGAAGGCGACTTCCTCCACTCCGGCCGGGGAACCCACCAGCGTAAAAACGCAGCGGTTATGGTTGCCGTCGGTTTGGGTGTTCAGCAGGGTGCAGCCGGGGACGGAGTTGGCAACGTCCACCAGGCCCTGATATACCGCCGGATCAACCTCCTTGCTGACGCTGAAATTGGGGATACATTCGATGAGTTTTGCCATGATACAATCTCCTTCGTGATGTTGATAAAATGTAGGGGCTTGCTGGAATTTTTCGGGATGAAAGTCGTCAGATGTTTCCTTTTTTTATGACCCGATGAACCAGATTGCTGCCCAGACGGTAGCAGAGATAATTCAGATCCGGCGCCTCCCAGAGGACGAGATCCGCCTGCTTGCCCCGGTCGATGGAGCCAACCCTGTCAGCCAGGCCAATGGCGGCAGCGGCGTTCAGGGTCACGGCGGTGAGAACCTCTTCAGGGGTCATACGATATTTCAGACAGCCCAGATTCATAACCAACTGCAAATTCAGGCAGGGGCAGGAGCCGGGGTTGAAGTCCGAGGCCATTGCCACGGGGACTCCGGCTTCGATCATTTTCCGGGCCGGTGCATAGCTGGAGTTGAGATAGAAGCTGGTGGCGGGCAGAAGACAGGCGATGGTGCCCCCCCTTGCCATGCTCTGAATTCCCTCGTCGGGGCAGACAATCAGATGTTCCGCAGAAATTGCGCCCAGCTCCCCGGCCAGCAGGGAACCGCCAATGGGGTCGATTTCGTCCGCGTGGATTTTGGGGATCAGGCCGGATTTCTGCCCGGCCTCTAAAATTCTGCGGGATTCCTCCGCCGTAAATACGCCGGTTTCGCAGAATACGTCGCAGAATTTCGCCAGCTTTTGCTTTGCCACTGCCGGAATCAGCGTTTCACACAGCAGATCCAGATAGGCGCTCCGATCCTCCTTGAATTCGGGGGGAACCGCGTGGGCTCCCATAAAGGTCGGAACCACATCCATGGGGTGGGTTTTGTTGAGCTTTTGAATGACCCGAAGCTGCTTGAGCTCATCTTCCTCATTCAAGCCGTAGCCGCTCTTGGCCTCACAGCTCGTGGTGCCGAAGGCCAGCATTTCGTTCAGCGCAGCCTCGGCCTTGTCGAAGAGCTCGGCTTCGGTGGCGGCGCGGGTGGCCTTCACGGTGGAAAGAATTCCGCCGCCCGCTGCCAGAATTTCCAGATAGGGGACGTTACGGATCTTCATGGCCAGCTCATTTTGCCGCCAGCCGCCGAAAATCAGATGGGTGTGGGCGTCCACCAGACCGGGGGTAACAAGTCTGCCGCCGGCATCCAGCTTCTCCCCGAAGCTTACGGGGGGCGTGCCGCTGCCATAGGAGATGATTTCCCCGTTTTCGGTGTAGACCCAGGCGTGCTCCAGCACGCGAATCTGCCCCTGCTGGGCTCCCCGGCGGGCTTCAAGACCCTCCGGGGACGCCAGCATCCCGATGTTGTGGATCAGCAGGGAGCTCATTTCAGAACCTCCATGGCCTCTGCGATGACCGCGTCGTCGGCCAGATAGGGAAGGGTAATGTGGTCTTTTCCGGCGTACATTCCGTTGTACTCCGCAGCGGTGCTCAGGGCGTTCTCATTTCTGGCCCAGGCGCGGCGGGCGACGCCTACCATGGTATCCCAGGGCATGGACATCCGCAGAATGGTATCGACCCGCTCAGAGCCGTCCAGCACCATGCCGAAGCCGCCGTTGATGGCCCGGCCGATGCCGGTGCCGCCGCCGTTGTGCAGGGCAATATAGCTCATGCCCCGGGCAGCGTTTCCGGCGTAACACTGGGTTGCCATTTCCGCCATGATGTTGGAGCCGTCCTTGATGTTTGAGGTCTCGCGGAAGGGCGCGTCAGTTCCGCCGGT
>JAGAEW010000017.1 GCA_017612935.1 Oscillospiraceae bacterium | reverse complement strand
GACATGACCCCTCAGTCCGCCCTGCGGGCGGGTCGGGGAGGACGGAAGGAGCCTCGCCATGCCGGATTTCAAGGTAAAAAGCGCATATTCCCCCGCCGGGGACCAGCCGGAGGCCATCCGGGACCTGGCCCGGGGGCTGGAGCTGGGTCTGCAGGAGCAGACCCTTTTGGGCGTCACCGGCTCCGGCAAGACCTTCACCATGGCAAACGTCATTGCCAATCTCAACCGCCCCACTCTGGTGCTGGCCCACAACAAGACCCTGGCGGCCCAGCTTTGCTCGGAGTTTCGGGAGTTTTTTCCGGAAAACGCCGTAGAATATTTTATCTCTTACTACGACTACTATCAGCCCGAGGCCTATATTGCCCACACGGATACCTATATTGAAAAGGACGCTTCCATCAACGAGGAGATTGAGCGGCTGCGGCACAGCGCCACATCGTCTCTCTTTGAGCGGCGGGATGTGATCGTTGTGGCCTCGGTTTCCTGTATCTATGGCCTGGGGGATCCTATCGACTACAAAAACATGGTGATTTCCCTGCGCTCCGGGATGGAGTATCCCCAGGAAGAGCTGATGAAAAAGCTGATCTCCATTCGCTATGAGCGCAACGACGTGGACTTCTCCCGCAACCATTTCCGGGTCCGGGGGGACACGGTGGAGATCTATCCTGCCTACTGGGCGGGACGGGCAATTCGTGTGGAGTTCTTCGGGGACGAGGTGGATCGGATTGCGGAGATCAACGCCGTCACCGGCATTCCTGAGCGCTTTATATCCCATGTTGCAATCTATCCAGCTTCCCACTATGTCACCACCAAGGAGAAAATGGATCGGGCCTTAGTGGAAATTCGCCGGGAGATGGAGGCGCAGGAGACGTACTTCAAGGAGAACGACAAGCTGCTGGAGGCCCAGCGCATCCGTCAGCGCACAGAGTATGACATGGAGATGATGCAGGAGATCGGCTTCTGTACCGGCATAGAGAACTACTCCCGGGTCATCTCCGGCCGGGCGCCGGGGACGCCTCCCATGACTCTGATGGATTACTTTCCCGAGGACTATCTGCTCTTTGTGGACGAGAGCCATGTGACTCTGCCCCAGGTGCGGGCCATGTACAACGGCGACCGCTCCCGGAAGGAGAGCCTTGTGAGCTATGGCTTCCGGCTGCCCTCGGCCTTTGACAACCGGCCCCTGACCTTCCAGGAGTTCCAGACCAAGGTGAAGCAGGCCGTCTATGTCTCCGCCACGCCGGCCCCCTATGAGACAGAGCGGGCCGGGCAGATTGTGGAACAGGTAATTCGGCCCACCGGCCTGCTGGACCCGGAGGTGGAGGTCCGTCCCATCGGCGGGCAGGTGGACGATTTAATGGAGGAGATTGCCGGGGTCACGGCCCGGCAGGAGCGGGTGCTGGTCACCACTCTGACCAAGCGCATGGCGGAGGATCTCACCAATTTTCTGCAAAAAAACGGGGTTCGGGTTCGCTATATGCACTCGGACATCGGCGCCATGGAGCGTATGGAGATTATCCGGGATCTGCGTATGGCAAAGTTCGATGTGCTGGTGGGGATTAACCTGCTGCGGGAGGGTTTGGATCTGCCGGAGGTCTCCCTGGTGGCGATACTGGACGCAGATAAAGAGGGCTTCCTCCGCTCCGCCACCGCTCTGATTCAGACCATCGGACGGGCGGCTCGAAACGCCCAGGGCAGGGTCGTCATGTACGCCGATACCGTCACCCCTGCCATGGACTTTGCAATCCAGGAGACAAAGCGGCGGCGGAGCATCCAGCAGGCCTACAACGAGGCCCACGGCATTGTGCCCCAGACCATTCGCAAGGACGTGCGGGAACTCATTGAGATTACCCGGCAGGATACGGAGGCAAAGGGCAAGGGCGGCGTGAAGCTGACCAGGGAGGAGCGAGAGCGGGAGATCGCAAGGCTCGAAAAGCAGATGCGAAAGGCGGCCCAGATGATGGAATTCGAGTTTGCGGCCGTTTTGCGGGATCAGATCATTCAGCTCCGGGGCGAGGCCTGACAAAAAAGAAAAAAGAACCTGCTTTTGTATTGAAAAAGGGGGAAAAACATGGTATAGTGTTCCAACAGGGACCGGTGCCGAAGCAGGCACGGGTTTGCCCGGTTAAATTCTGACGGAAAGGACCGTTTAGCCTATGAAATCTCATCTTCGTCGAATCCTGAGCACAGCAGTTGCCCTCGTTGTGCTGCTGGGAGGGCTCCTGCCTGTGTCAGCCGCGGGCTTTAGCGACGTCCCGACCGGGGCCTATTATGCAGAAGCTGTCCGCTGGGCCGTGGACCGCTCAATTACGCAGGGCGTTACAAGCACCAGCTTCAAGCCCAATGGGATTTGCAGCCGTGCCGAAGCCGTGACTTTTCTCTGGCGATTTGATTATATGCCCCATTTCGGCAAGGATCTGAGCTTTACTGATGTCCCCAGCGGAAGCTATTATTACGACGCCGTGCGCTGGGCCGCGGATCGGAGTATCACTGCAGGGGTCAGCAAAACAAAATTTGCGCCGAACGATCCCTGCACCCGGGGGCAGATTGTGACCTTCCTCTGGAACTTTATGGGCAAGCCAAAGAGCGGCGGCAGCAACCGCTTTCAGGATGTAGCTGCAGGGCGCTACTACAGTCAGGCTGTCTGTTGGGCAGCTGAAAAGGGCATCACCAACGGCACGACTGCAACGACCTTCAGCCCGGATGACCCCTGCACCCGGGCCCAGATCGTCACCATGCTGTACCGCTTCAACAAGCTCATTCCTGTCAAGAAGTTAGTGGTGCTGGATCCCGGCCACCAGAGCAAGGGCAACAATGAGAAGGAGCCTGTTGCCCCCGGCTCCAAGGAGATGAAGGCAAAGTGCTCCACCGGCACCTACGGCCCCACCAGCAAGCTGGCGGAATACGAGTTGAACCTGACGGTGAGTTTTCAGCTTCGGGAGGCGCTGGAGCGCCGGGGCTACCGGGTGCTGATGACCCGGGAGAGCCATGATGTGAATCTGTCCAACATTCAAAGAGCCCAATTTGCCAACAAGGCCGGAGCGGACATCGCAATCCGCATTCATGCCAACGGCGCGGAAAACAGCTCCGTGAACGGGGTTGTGACCGTCTGCATGACGAAGAATAACCCCAACTGCAAGGGCATTTATGCCAGAAGCCGCAGCCTGTCCGATGTGCTGGTCAAGCAGATTTGTGCCAAAACCGGTGCCAGGAGCCAGGGGGTCTGGGAGACTGACACCATGACGGGGCTCAACTGGAGCACCGTACCTGTGAGCATTGTGGAGATGGGCTATATGAGCAATCCCACCGAGGACCGCAACATGGCCACCGCTTCCTACCAGAAGAAGATTGTCAATGGTATTTGCGACGGCGTGGACGAATATTTTGCAAAAAACGGCTGAGGCCGTAGCT
>JAGAEW010000016.1 GCA_017612935.1 Oscillospiraceae bacterium | reverse complement strand
CCCGGAGGACCCCTCTGCCCTGACAGAGGCGGACAAGCCCATTGTCATGCAGCAGTATGAGGAGCTGGCAAAGCTGATGCTGGAGCGGGACCGGGAGGGCAGACCCTTCACCTTCTACCACTACATGATCGACCTGACGGGGGGGCCCTGTATCTATAAGCGTATTTCCGGTTGCGGCTCCGGCACGGAGTACATGGCAGTCACCCCCTGGGGGGATCTCTATCCCTGCCACCAGTTTGTGGGGGAGGAAAACTTTAAGCTGGGCGACATCTGGAACGGTGTGAGCAACCATGAGATTCAGAATCAGTTTGCCGCCTGCAACGTCTATGCCCGGGAGGAATGCCGGGACTGCTGGGCCAGGCTCTATTGCTCCGGGGGCTGCGCGGCCAATGCCTACCACGCCACCGGCAAGATCACCGGAACCTATGGTTACGGCTGCGAGCTCTTCCGCAAACGCATGGAATGTGCCCTCATGCTGGCGGCCGTGCGGCAACTTGCAGACCGATGAATACACCAATTTATGACTTTGTAAAACAGTACGCTGAGCTCCGCCCTGGCCGCTTCCATATGCCGGGTCACAAGGGGCGTGGGCCTTTGGGCTGCGAGAGCCTGGACATCACCGAAATCCCCGGGGCAGAGTCCCTGTTCGAGGCCGAGGGGATCATTGCCGAGAGCGAGGCGGCGGCCTCCGCCCTGTTTGGCTGCCCGACCTTCTATTCTACAGAGGGCTCCTCTCACTGCATCCGGGCTATGCTGCTGCTGGCCTGCCGGCTTTGCCGCGGCGGGGCGGGGGGAGGATCCGAGCCTCCCGCCGCCGGGACTGGGCGCTTTCGGATTCTGGCGGCGCGAAATTGTCATAAGAGCTTTTTGTCTGCGGCGGCCCTGCTGGATCTGGATGTATGCTGGCTGCCCCCCGATGGGGACAGCTATCTCTCAGCCAATCCCACGCCGGAGGAATTGGATCGGGCCCTGGAGGAAAGCGGGGCGGCGGCGGTCTATCTCAGCTGCCCGGACTATTTGGGCAAGCTGCCGGCGCTTCGCCCGCTGGCGGAGCGCTGTCACGGCCGGGGGGCGCTGCTGCTGGTGGATAACGCCCACGGGGCCTATCTGCACTTCCTCCGCCCCTCCCGCCATCCCATGGAGCTTGGGGCGGATCTCTGCTGCGATTCAGCCCATAAGACCCTGCCGGTTCTGACGGGAGGCGCATACCTGCATCTTGCGGAGGAACTGCTTTCGGAGGAAACGGGATGCCGGGCCGGGATGCCCCGGCTCTGCCGCAGGGACGTAAAGGAGGCGCTGGCCCTGTTCGGCTCCAGCTCGCCGTCTTATCTGACCCTGCAATCCCTCGACCTTGCCAACCCCGAGCTGGAGCAACTGCCCCGGCGGCTGGCGGCCTTTCTGCCCCGGGTGGAAGCGATGAAGGCCCGGCTGCGGGCTGCGGGCTGGCAGCTCATCGAAGACGAGCCTATGAAGCTGACGCTGGATCTCCGGCAAGCCCCGCGAAAGAAGGATGCAGGGACGAGCGCTGCCTGTCTGCCGCCGTCATGTTTTCTCTCCGGCGAAGCCCTTGCCGCCGCCCTGGAGCGGGTCGGCATCTACTGTGAGTTTTTCGACCGGGACTTCCTGGTTATGATGCTCTCGCCGGAGAACAGTGAGGCGGAGCTGGAGCGTCTGGAAGCGGCCCTCAAGGATTTGGCGGGGCGAAGCCTTGCCTCCCGGGCCGCAGAGCCCTGCGATGGGAGCGCCAGCGCCGCAGATTCGGGGGCCGAGGCCGATGTGGTCATCGCCCACGACAGGACGAAGCGGCGGGAAATCCGAGGAAGCCTGCCGGAGCGGGTCTGCTCTCTGCGGGAGGCCCTGCTGTCCCCTGCAGAGCAGGTTCCGGCAGGGGAGAGTCTGGGCAGAGTCCTGGCCAGACCCGGCGTGAGCTGCCCTCCGGCGGTTCCGATCCTCATGCCCGGCGAGCGCATCGACCTTGCCGCTCTGGCGGCTTTTTCCCGCTACGGGATTCAAACCGTCAGCGTCCTGCGGCCGTGATCCGCGGGAGCCTGACGGTTGAAAATGAGCATGGACAATTTACCCGAAGGGTGGCATTCAGCGCAGCCGGGGGATTCGCTGCAGCCCTTTCCGTAGTGGCGCATGACCACATGCGCCAGACCCGGCAGCAACAACTCCGGCACCGATCTTGCTGACAAATCCGGGCGGTTTCCAGTTGGAAGCCGCCCGGATGTCCTTTTTTACCGAATCTCGCAGCGCATATGATAGCGACCGGCATCCGTGGTCATGGAGAACCAATAGTGTCCGGGGACCAGCCTCAGACGGATATTTTTTTCGTGCAGCTCAGTGACGGATTGGATGTAGATGGCTTCGCCCGTCTCGCTGAGCAGGGAGAAGTCAATGGGCGAGCTGCCCTCCAATTCCAGATCGAGATAATATTGATCCGCATAGTGCACTTCAAAATCATTAAAATGCTCATGTTCATGCCGCATGGATTCCGACGGGTGATCCTGCTCCGCCGCTGAATTTCCGTACCCAAAGTCGATCTCGCACCACTGGTATGCCCGCAGTGAGCGCAGCACGGTTCCACCGATCAGGCCCACCAGAAGAAACGCCGCAAAGACCGTTGCCAGCCCTCGCCCGCGCCGCCTG
>JAGAEW010000097.1 GCA_017612935.1 Oscillospiraceae bacterium | reverse complement strand
TTCGGTATAGAATAAGCCGGCTCTCTGTCATGCACTGCATGACAGAGAGCCGGCTTTGGGATTATTGATTGGCGCTGCTTCTGCGGACCCAGCGGCAATAGGTCAGGCCAAGGCAGGCACAGCCTATGACGGCAGCCGCGATGTATCCCGTGCTGTCCGCCTCCAGGGGAGAGAACAGCTTGACCAGAGAAACCGAGTCCAGCACATTGATCTGCATATAGCTCAGGCAGGCCGGCAGGACCAAAACGGCACAGGCGGCCAGCAGCGACAGGTTGTTTTTCCGGCAAAGGCAGGAAATCAGCAGAATGACGCCGGCAGCCGCCAGCATAGCCAGCAGGCGTAGCAGCAGGAAAACCGCAACCGCCACCCCAAGGCTGACCTGATAGGGAAGCTCCGCAAAGTAGTCGAAGCTTTGGGCCGGGGCGGCCAGGGCCAGGGAACCATACTCCCGATGCAGCTGCCAGAACTCTCCCGCCTCAAAAAGCAGCCAGACCAGGACAGTCATCAGGACCGTCATCCCCAGCTTTTTCCGCCAGAGAACCCCGCCGCCCCGGAGCAGCTGCGTCACCCGGCTTTGGTGCTCCTGAGAGAAGACTCCGCTGAGCAGCAGAACCAGCACCAGCAAGAGCACCACGGCAATTTCGCGCTGATAATTCTGACCGCCGGAATTCTCTTTCTGGAATCCCATCAGCACGGCAAAGGGCTGGGGATCGATCAGCCACCGTCCATCCCGGGCGGCCAGGCTGGCCTCGCACCTTTCCCGCAGACGGCCGAGAATGTCCAGCTGACTCATCATCATTTCGCTGGGGGGGTATGCCGAGTACTCGCTGATTTTGGCGTCGATCTGCGCCAGAACATCCTCCGTAATCGGGCCCTGCATGGAGGCAGAATACGACGCGGTATCCGCCTCATACAGATCATGCACGGGACGCTGCAATTCCAGAACCCCAAAGCAATACACCGCGACAAGAAGCAGAATCAGCAGGCCCTTTTGCAGCCAGAGAACCTTAAACAGCTCCATGCCAAACAGCCGCAGACGGCTGACAAATCTGGAGAAGGGCATGCGAATCCGATCCATCACCGCAAGCAGGGAGTTTTGCCGGGACACCGGTTTTTTCCGGGCTGCCAGAAGGACATTGGCTCCCAGCAGCAGACCAAGCAGCGGCAGGATCAGGCCGATGGACAGCAGGAAGCCCTGTACCGGCCAGCCGAAGAAGTTGAGATTCAGATAGTGCAGCGCGATTTGGGGCACGTCCACCAGTGCGAACAGGTTTACATAACGGAAGATAACAATCACATAGCTGTCCGGAATAAAGCGGAACAGCGCATATTCTCCTGCCAGGGCAATTCCGGCGACCCCGAGGGCCAGAGGAAGATGGTTGACGGACTGCAAAATTGCCCAAACCGCCATGCCAACCAGCCACATACCGAGAATCTTCAACACAAAATACCCAATCAGGAAGGTCCAGACCGGCATGACCCACGGGAAGTCGTTAAACACGGCGATGGACTGTACGTTGCGGGAAAGAGAACCCAGCCCGCCATAGTGAATCCCATAGAAAAACAGCTTTCCGCCCAGCAGAACCAGTGTTCCCACGGCGACGCCCAGGAGGAGAATCCAGCCGCGCCGGACCGCAAGCCGCTGCCTGCCGTCGGCAGTGCCGTGGACAAGACTCCACAGGCCCCGCTTGCGCTCAACCAAAAATTGCAGGGTCAGAAACAGCGTAAAGATCAGGAGGGTGTAGCCCCCCAGGGAATCTGTCACCAGAGCGGTAACGGCAAAGTCGTTATCCAGCCGCAGCTCCACGGAGGTGGGAAAATCCCGGCCTGTCTTTTCAATGTTCCGGGAGGAAAAGCTGCCCTCCTTGTTGAAAATGGACAGCGCCTTCATGGTCTCCACATTGTTCTGCACCTGGATCAAATGCTCGGGATAATCCCGAAGATGCCGGAGCTGTGCCTCCAGAACATCCAGCACCTCGCTCCGCCATATGCTTTCCGAACCAGCGTTGGCCGAAATCACGCTTTCGAAGTCCTCTCCGAATTCGTCTATAAGCTGACCGTGCAGCATTGCCTTGATTTCCGAATCTTCTTCACTCCGATACAATTCCAGCAGTCCATACGCCTGCGCTGTGGACATCTCGGTTTCGACCCGCTCCAATGCCTCGTCGGTGGTGACCGACATCAGTTCCGACAGCGTGGCCCGGTAATCCTCGTAGAACTCCTCCGTGCGCCAGTCCTGGGTCACCGCAAGGACCAGATTGAACGCCAGCAGCAGCGCCAGCAGCCCCCAAAGAGCGGGAGCAAACAATACCCGTCTTCCCTCTCTCATAGCGTATGCAGCCGCTTGATGTAAGCGTCCTCCAGAGAACCGGCCCCGCAGCCGGAGATAAACTCTGCCCGGTCGGCGGCAAAAAGCAGCTTTCCGTGGTTCATCAGCAGGATTTCATCGGCGATGGTCTCCACGTCGCTGGTGATATGGGTGGTAATCAGCACAATCTTGTCAACGGCCAGCTTTTCAATGTAGCCCCGAAGCCGGATACGCTCCTCGGGATCGAGGCCCGCCGTAGGCTCGTCCAGCAGCAGCACTTCGGGCGTACCCAGCATCGCCTGGGCCAGCAGGACTCGCTGCCGCATACCGCCGGAGAATCCGCCCACTTTCTGATGGGCGGCATTTTCCAGATTAACCACAGAAAGAAGCTCCCGAATCTGCCTCGCAGCGGTCTTTTTCCGGATACCCTTGATCTCCGCCATATAGGCCAGGAAATCCTGGGCGGTCATTTGCTCGTACATTCCCTGACTCTGGGGCATGAAGCCCAGCCGCTTCCGGAATTCCCGGCCCAGCTTCAAGATATCCGTGCCGTCATAGAGAATCTCTCCGCTCTGGCGCTTGGTGCAGTCGGTAATAAGATTCATCAGCGTCGTTTTTCCCGCGCCGTTAGGCCCCAGGATCGCCGTCACACCGGGACGGAACGAATATGTAAATCCGTCCAGCGCCAGCTTTTCTCCGTAGGATTTTGACAGATTGTTGATTACCATTTGCATTGTTTCTATTCCTTCCGTTCCAATTCATTTGGAATTATCCAACCGTTTTAATGGGCACGAGTGTCAGCTCCCCGCTGCCGATTTGGGATTTGTCGATGTAATGGGAAATAATCAAATCGCGACCTTCATAAAAATAGACTCGGTCGCTTGCTACCGCATAGAGAAATATATCACTTAACTCGATTCTGTCCAGCAGCTTGTAATCTCTGGACAAAAAATACAGGGTCTGGTCTCTGTCGTTATTGCGTGGAAATCCACCCGCGTAAATGAAATCTTCGTCATAGAACGCATTAAGAATATCCTCCGTGGGAAGGCCTTTATCCTGAATCGTCCCGCTTTCCGGGTCGTACTCCCGGAAGCCGGGTTCGACGTTTTCCGCTTTGTAGCCCCGGGAAGTCCGATCCGGCTCAAAAAAATACCACGTGGAATCCGTCACATAAAGGCCGTTGATCGAACGAGGCAGTACCACTCCGGCTTCTCCGGTGACCGCGTCCACCTCGATCAGCTTTTCTTTGTAGGGGTCATAATTCTCGTATGTCTGGCTTCTATCTCCCGTCCCCAGCAGATACACAGCTTATCCTTGTAAAACTTATAGTACAGCGGCAGACTTGCTGTGCGCAGAAAATCCGATGCAAGCTCCTTTTGTGAATAATCCGTCAGATCCAAAACCAGCAGGTGCTCCTCCTGTTCCTCCAAGGGAAGATCAAATGACGCTCTTCCCCAAATAAAGAGTTTTCCGTGGTGAAACTTGAACTCCAAACCAAAGTTCTCCGCGACGGATTCATCCAAAGTCGCAACCACCCGATGGTCGGTGCCATCCAGATTCATCCTGACCACGTTTATATGAATGGAAACTTCCACCGTATAAAGGCCGCCGTTATAATACCCTAAATCAAGACAAATTAAACCGACCCAGGCGTTGCAGTTTTCGTTATTATGGGAGCAGTTTGGCTTGCTGCAAAGGGGACGGAACGCATCTCCCCCTCTGGGACAAAAGTAGATCAAATATGCATTGCCCTTCGAGGTTTCCCTGCTGCAAGGGTAATAGTATCCTTCCGGCGTTTCCACAAAAGCGACCCCGGGGGAAGCTTGATTTTGATCCTCGGGGGCAGTCTTCAGCACATAAGGTTCAGAGACGGCCGCGGTATCGGCGCTTTCAAGACTCTCTCCGGATTCGGTTTCGCCCCCCTGCGGCGCTTTGTCGCAGGCGGCCAGCAGAAAAAAACACGGCGAGCAGAACATCAAAAGAGATTGGTTTTTTCATATATGATTCTCCGTTTCAAAGGCCGTTGGCCCGGTTTTCCGCCGGGCCAACGGCAAATTACCTGTGGAAGTTATCTGCCGGGGTATGCCTCGAGGTTACAAATTATATAAGTCTCTCCAATGTATCCGTAATATCCAGCACGTTCAGCGACACACTTATTATCAACAGACACCGTTTTGCTTGCATAATTCTGCTGGGAAGGGGAACTTTCCATTTTCTGGCCTGGTCTTCCAGTGTCCCGATTATGATAATACACCGTGACCTTGCACTTAACGTTATACTGCGTCCCATCCCAACGCATACTTCCGGTAGCCGCTGTGTCAGAACAGGAAATTACTCCATAGTAGTTTCTTGATTTATACTTTCCGGATTCGCTGTTGGAGGCCGCAAATACACAAATGCTCAGCGCAGATACGGTCAGGACCACGACCAGGATCAATGCAATACATCGCTTCATAACTAAATTCCTTTCGTTAATTTATTTAGTTTTCGTGATTTCGTGCTGCAACATATACATGATTATACCGGAAAGTAATTCAAATGTCAGCATTTTTGTAAAAAATATTCATAATATATATTATATATTCATTCATCTTTGTGGTATAACGGGTTTCGTACCATTTTTGACCGTTC
Organism: Oscillospiraceae bacterium; assembly: GCA_017612935.1. Taxonomy (GTDB): domain Bacteria; phylum Bacillota; class Clostridia; order Oscillospirales; family Oscillospiraceae; genus JAFRPC01. The sequence goes on along the minus strand of JAGAEW010000097.1, from coordinate 4,361 downwards.
GCCGAAATCCTCAAACAGAGCAAGGCCTCCAGCACAAAAGGAACTGCGCAGGAAGCGCACTGCCTGTCCCGGCGTTTTGCATTTGCCGCCTATGCGACGGCCGGATTGATTGTCCCGCTCTGTGGGCATAATCAATCCCTACGACTCAGGGCTATCCAATCGTCTCCATCGGCACAAGGGTCAGTTTTGACCTTTCTCGACGCCTCTCGTGCTTATTCGACAGGCTTCGACAATGCTCCACCGGAGAACAGAGCGCAGGCCTTGCCGCGGCCTGCGCAAGCCTGACTTTCCTCGGTGAAGCCCCGTCCGGCGGCGGCTCCGTCGGTCCACTGCCGTCCTAACAAGCGGTCCTCGGATCCCTTCCTTTGAATCTGATTTTTCCGATTTCGCTTTGCTTGACAATCGCATTTTTATACACTATAATAGGGGCATTCTAAATTGAATCCGAGGATATTGCTATGGATCACGATTTTGACTGCTTTGGGCGGCTGGTATTCGACGACCGGGTGATGAAGGCCGCTCTGACGGCGGAGGTCTATCAGAAGCTGCGCCGAACCATCGACCAGGGCTCCGAGCTGGAGCCTGCCGTGGCGGATGCGGTAGCCGCCGCCATGAAGACCTGGGCCCTGGAGCACGGGGCCACCCACTTTACCCACTGGTTCCAGCCCATGACCGGCATCACCGCGGAGAAGCACGAGAGCTTCATCAGCCCCGCCTCCGACGGGCGGATCATTCCGGAATTCTCCGGCCGGGAGCTGATTCGGGGAGAAGCCGACGGCTCCTCCTTCCCCTCCGGCGGCCTGCGGGCCACCTTTGAGGCCCGGGGCTACACTGCCTGGGACCCCACCTCCTATGCCTTCCTCAAGGGCAAAACTCTCTGCATCCCCACCGCCTTCTGCTCCTACGGAGGCGAGGCGCTGGACAAGAAGACCCCTTTGCTGCGCTCCATGGACGCCTTCAACCGGCAGGCGCTGCGGATTCTGCGGCTCTTCGGCAACACCGAGGTCCGCAAGGTACGCACCTGCGTGGGGGCGGAGCAGGAGTATTTTCTTATTGACCGGGCCCTCTATCAGCGGCGGAAGGACCTGATCTTCACCGGCAGGACCCTCTTCGGGGCCCCGCCCCCCAAGGGGCAGGAGATGGACGACCACTACTACGGCTCCATCAAGCCACGGGTAGCCGCCTACATGGAGGAGCTGGATCGGGAGCTCTGGGCCCTGGGGATTCTGGCCAAGACCGAACACAATGAGGTCGCCCCCTCCCAGCATGAGCTGGCCCCGGTCTACACCACCACCAACATCGCCACGGACCAGAACCAGCTGACCATGGAGATCATGCGAAAGGTGGCCCTGCGGCACGACCTGGTATGCCTGCTCCACGAAAAGCCCTTTGCGGGGGTCAACGGCTCCGGCAAGCACAACAACTGGTCCATCGCTACGGACACGGGAATCAATCTCCTCTCCCCCGGCGACACTCCCTATGAGAACGCCCAGTTCCTGCTCTTCCTCTGCGCCGTCATCAAGGGCGTGGACGACTATCAGGACCTGATCCGTATTTCCACGGCCACCGCCGGGAACGATCACCGGCTGGGGGCCCATGAGGCGCCCCCAGCCGTGGTATCCATCTTCCTGGGAGACGAACTCACCGCCATTATGGACGCCATTGTGGCCCAGCGGCCCTACAACGCCGCCCAGCAGACCACCCTGAAGCTGGGGGTGGACGCCCTGCCCCGCTTCGCCCGGGACAACACGGACCGGAACCGCACCTCCCCCTTTGCCTTCACCGGCAACAAGTTTGAGTTCCGCATGGTGGGCTCCGCCGACAGCATCGCCTGCGCCAACATAATGATCAACACTGCCGTGGCGGAGTCCCTGCGCATCTTTGCCGACCGGCTGGAGGCGGCGGAGGACTTCCCTGCCGCCCTGCATCAGCTGATTTTGGAGACTTTCCGGGACCACCGGCGGATCATCTTCAACGGCAACGGCTACGACCAGGCCTGGCTGGAGGAGGCCGCAAAGCGGGGGCTCTGCAACTACCCCACCGCGGCGGACGCCCTGCCGCATTTGCTGGACGAAAAGAACGTGGAGCTCTTCAAGCGGCACCGGGTCTACTCCCTGACGGAGCTGGCCGCCCGCTGCGAAGCCCTGCTGGACAACTACTGCAAAACCATCCACATTGAGGCGAAAACCATGCTCTCCATGGTCCGGCAGGAGATTCTCCCCGCCGTCAGCGCCTTCGGAGCAAAGCTGGCAGCCGCCGCCGGAGCCAAGCGGGCCTTCGACCCCGCCCTGCCCTGCGCCTACGAGGCCGACCGGGTGGAAAAGCTCTGCGCCCTGTCGGACGCCATCGACGCCCGGGCCCGGGCAGTGGAGCAGGAAGCCGGGGATGCTGCGGCAATCGCCTCCGCTTCTTTGCAGGCAGCCGCCATCCGGGATAAACTGCGCCCGGCTATGGCCCTGCTGCGGGCGGCCTGCGACCAGGCAGAGGCCATGATGCCCCCCGGAGACTGGCCCTTCCCCGCCTACGCCGAACTGCTGTTCAGCGTGTAGAAAATCGACAGTATAAAACGGGACACCGCGTTCGCTGCGCGATGCCCCGTTTTTTTGTGTTCAATCAGTCGCTGCTCTTGGTGTAGAAGCAGAACATCAGGTCTTCCATCTCTTCGTCGGTACCCTCGTAGTCGATGTTCACCATCAGCACGTTGCTGCCGACATCGGCGGCGAAGCAGTAGAAGCCGTCCACGGAAGCGACGATCCAGTGCATTCCGTTGCGGTCCATCTCCCGCTTCTCATAATCCAGACCGGACATGATGGCGGCTACCTTGTCCTCGGCTGTACCGGCCATATTCTGAATGGTAACTTTGCCGCCGGTGGCGTCGTTCTGCATCACATACATGGAGGGCAGGCCGTTCTTCAGCTCGGTGTAGCCTTCCCGGATTCCCATCATCATATCGCTGAACTCAATGCTCCTGGCATAGACCGGTGCGCCCTCGCTGGGCTCATACTCCGTGGCCTCTGTGGAAGCGGCGGTGTCCGCGGGCTCCGTCTCGGGCTCGGACTCAGAAGGCTGGGGCTCCGGGTCGGCGGAAGGGGTATGCTTCAGGGAGCTGAGGACCGCGTTGGCAAGCTCGCTGTCAAAGGCATAGCCCACGGCGGAAACGCGGATCATTTCGCCGTCCACGGTGGCATAGGCCTCAAAGCCGTAGCCGCCGAAGCCGTCGCTGTACTGGAAGCCGGTCCACTCGGTGCCGCCGAAGGTGCCGCTCACGTCCTTCTGTTCGTTGGTATAAGCGCTCTTGTTGTAGTTGTAGTGGTTCATAATCTGCTCTTCTCCGTCGGCGGAGAAGTCAAAGTAGGAGAAGCTGGACTTCTTCACGGAGAAGTAGCGTCCGTCATTTTCATCCATGAAGCCGCCGCCCTTCAGCTCGCAGCCGGCGGGAACGTCGATGGTCCAGTCGCCCCAGGTCGCAGTCTGGGCCTGAGCGGCAGGGGCCTCGGTGGTGTTCGGGGCATCCGTGGCAGTATCTTCCGGCTTTCCCTGGCTGGCAGAGGTGGTCTCCTTCGGATCGGAGCCGCCGCAGGCGCAGAGGCCCATGCAGAGGCATACCGCCAGCAGAAGCGCAATCATGTTTTTGAGTTTCATTCTTGTTTCCTCCTTGTTTCTTGGATAGCGCCAAGGGATTATATCAGAAAAGGCCGGGTTTGTAAAGCAAAAAATCATTCGCAGACGGAGCTTCCGGTGAATATTGAGCGCCCGTAAAAATTTTATTTTTTTCTTCAACCTTTTTTCGATTTTGGATATCTATATAGGTAGAACGAATCATTCCGGAGGTGATGTGGGGTATGGAAGACGATTTTGGTCCCCTCTATCGGGGGCTAATTGCGTGGATCGACCCCGATCCGGCGCGGCTCCGGCAGGGTCTGCTGGCCCTGCGGCAGACCCTAAGCTGCCACGATCCGCCGGAAAAGGCAGCAAGCCCGTTGCAATCCTCTCCAAAATATGATATACCGGGTACAGAAATCTTTTCCCCGGCTGAGAAACAGACGAAAGTGAGAAAAGAACATGAGAGAAGTGAAACGCATTGAAATCTCCCCGAAGCTGATTCGGCAGGCCCAGGCCGGAGATCAGGAGGCCTTCGCCGAGCTCTATCGGCAGAGCGGTCCCACCGTCTACCGTACCATCTACTCTATGGTTCAGGACGAGGACGCCGCCTGGGACATCCATCAGAATGCCTTTCTTCTGGCCTGGCAGGGCTTGGCGAAGCTGGAAAAGCCGGAAGCTTTTCTGCCCTGGCTGCGGCGGATCGCAGTCCGCGAGGCCATCAAGGAGTTGAATAAGGATCAGCCTCTGTGCTTCACGGA
>JAGAEW010000015.1 GCA_017612935.1 Oscillospiraceae bacterium | reverse complement strand
CGCTCCCGTCGGGAGCGGCCTGATTTATTTACGGAAATTATTCTACAGATTTCAGAGATTCTGCCATGTTAATGCGTTCCAGTTTGAACTGCATTACCCCATTTGCAATTAATGCAAACAAAACCGTACAGGCCAGGGAGATCAGATAGCTTTTCGCAGAAATTCGCACATCAAACATCATTTTATCCACCTGAACCTGGGCCATGACGTACCTGTGCAGCAGCTTTCCCAGCCAAAGTCCAAACAGAGCCCCGACGCTTGAAAGCAGAATGTTCTCCCGCAGAACATAGGACGCAGTTTCTGACGGGCGGAACCCAAGCACTTTGACAGTTGCAACCTCTCGAATACGTTCCATGATATTGATATTCGTAAGATTATAGAGAACGATAAAGGCCAGAGCTCCGGCGCAAATAATGACAAGAATTACAATGTAGTTCATGCTGGACATGGTTTGATCCACCGCGCTTCGCTCATCCGCAGCAACTGCAACGTAGGAAACCCCTTTTTCTGCACGAAGCTCCGCGGCGAGCTGCTGGATGTCGTTATTTTTTGCCTGAAAGAAAACTGTGTTCTGGGTGTTGTGCCGGAGAGAATCCGGTGAGACAAATAAATAATGCCCGATATAATTATCGCAGATACCGCTGATTCGAAGGGGAATCTTCTGATGATCCTGAATCAGCCACACTGTATCGCCGACCGACAGCTCAAGCTGCTGCGCTGTTTTGGCAGTGATAACGGCTTCGTCCTTTTTGGGGCAGGCAATCGCTTCTGAATCGTGATGCAGACTGAAATACCGATCGAAAAGTGTCTCCCTGCCGGCAATCAGAGTTGCCTCCCGTTCTTTGTTTTCGGATTGCACACTCAGCGTATCTGAATAAGCTGCTTCAAAGGCTGTGGTCTGTTCTGTCAGGATCGTGTACATCTCATTGTTGATGTCCGGATCGAAGCGGACAGACGCATCGAAATGAAAAATATCATCATACTGATAATTCATAATATTTGCCACGGAATCCTTCAGGCCGAAACCGGTCACGATCAAAGCAGTACATCCGCCGATTCCCAGCAGCATCAGCAAAACACGTTTTTTATAGCGAAAGGCGTTTCGCAGCATGACCTTGTTCAAAAAAGACAGCCTGTTCCACAGAAGGGGAACATACTCTAACAGAATCCGCTTTCCGATGCCAGGCGCCTTTGGCCGAATCAGCTCTGCAGGATTGCTTTGTAATTCCCTGCGGCAGGATAGCCAGGTAACGCCGACGGCTCCGAAAACCGAAACGCTTACCACCAGACCATACATCAACGGACTGAAATAATAGCTAAGGGGAGCAAAGCCGTATGCAATGCTGTAAACAGACCAGATAATTCTTGGAAGCAGGTCGGTTCCGGCAAAAAAACCGCAAACACATCCAAGCAGGGAGGCCAGACCGGCATACAGAATATATTTCAGAGAAATCACTGTGTTGGAAAAGCCGATTGCTTTCAGGGTCCCAATTTGTGTACGTTCGTCGTTGACCATTCTTGCCATGGTTGTCATACATACGAGGGCGGCAATCAAGATAAAAAACACCGGGAACGCATTTGAGATGCCGTCAATGATCTCGACATCGTTTTGAAAGGAAGCGTATCCTTTGTTTTCCTGTAGATCGGACACATGCAGAACAGGCTCCGTGAACTCTGCCAGGCTTGTCTCTGCTTCGCGGATCTGTTCCTCGGCAGCCTGAATCCCGGCCTCCATCTCTCCAAGGCTTTCCTTTGGTGTGCCGGCAGTAAGCAGTTGTACATAGCGGTCCTTTGTTTCGCTTAAGGAGGCTTTTGCATCCTCCAGGGCGGAACTCAGCTTTGCATGGAGCTCATTGTAACGTGCAGTGATTCGATCCGTTAATTCCTGCTCGAGGCTTGGCTTCAGGGCCTCAATCAGTTCATCATAATCTTCGCTTAGATACGGGGCAGAGCTGTCAACCCGCAGTAGGAGCTCGTGGAAAACTTCTGAGCTGAAGGCATCCTTTTTTAAGTACAGAAAGCCTGTCAATTTTCCGCTTCCAACAGAGGTGCTTCCCCGATCCTTGTTCATAAATCGAGGAGATTTTACAAGACCGACGATCACAAACTCCCGATGCTTCAGCAGTTCCACAGCGGATTCCGTTTTTTCCTTGGAAATGGAAAGCGTCTTTCCGATATCCGCGGGGGAGAAGGCAGAAAAATCAGCCAGACATTCAGAATCAGATTGGGGCATTCTGCCGACCTGCAGGGATGGCTCCGCAACGCTGTCGGACAGGGAAAGCAACTGATACGCGAAATTCTCATCGCCTTCCGTGTGGGCAAGAATGTCCACGCAGTACCCGCCGTCTGCCACAGCAACCCCATTTAGCGCTTCGAAGGCCGCAACATCGTCGTCTGTGAAGCCAACTGATGACAGAAGCTGAAAGTCGTATTGCTTCTGCTGCCGAAGATAATTGTCCGCCGTTTTCTGCATGGAGGGGCAGGCACTTTTAATCCCCGTAAAAAAACCCACTCCCAGGGCAACGATTGCAAAAATTGCAATAAAACGGCCAAGGGACTGACGGATGCTGCGAAGCAGAGTTTTGAATATCATTTGCATGATGGTTCACCATTCGATTTCTTCAACTGGGATGACCTGTTCATTCAGTTTGGAGGAGAGAATTGTTCCGCTTTTAATTTGAATCACCTGATCCGCCATGGCGCAGAGGGCTTTGTTGTGGGTGATGATTACGACGGTCATTCCATGCTCCCGACAGGTGTCCTGAAGGAGCTTTACAATAGCCTTTCCGGTTTTATAGTCCAGTGCTCCGGTGGGCTCGTCACAGAGCAGGAGCTTCGGATTTTTAGCCAAGGCTCGGGCGATGGCAACTCGCTGCTGTACTCCCCCGGAGAGTTGAGCCGGAAAATTACGGAAGCGTTCTCCGAGCCCAACATCCGTCAAAACCCTTCTGGGATCAAGAGAATCCTCGCAGAGCTGAGAGGCAATTTCCACATTTTCGAGGGCAGTCAGATTGGGGATCAAATTATAAAACTGGAACACAAATCCAACGCTGCTGCGCCTGTATTCGATCATTTTTCGTTTTTTATAGGCGGAAATCTCCGCGCCGTCTACAATAATTTTTCCTGAGCTTACGCTGTCCATTCCGCCAAGTAAATTTAAGAGCGTCGTCTTGCCGGCGCCGGATTCTCCGACAATGACACAGATTTCGCCCTTTCTGATGGTAAAGCTTGCCTCATTCAAGGCTTTGACTGCAAGCTCACCGCTTTTGTATTCCTTTGTAACCTTTCGGAACTCAATGTAATTGGATTGATTCATAGAAAAGCCCCGCAATTTTGTAAAACTTTTTTTAAGTAATTTCAAACATTATACGATTTTTCAGATAAATCGCAACAATTCCAGTATGCGGATTGCAAACTTGGTTTTTTCGTCAAATTGGTCAGGTTTTCGAGGAATTTGGTCAGCTTTTTAGAAGAGGATGAACATAAAAGGGAGCAGGTCCTGCGCCGATATTGGTTTGATATTATATTAATTATACCATACATCCGCTGCAAGTACAAGAGGGGAGCCGGGAAAATCTGTGTTTTTTGCAGCGGAGGAGCGGTCCTTGGAAGAATGATTCTTTGAAACAGAAAAAAACAGTGGAATTTCCTTCTTGAATATGATATAATACACAAATGAATGTGCAAACCCCATCGGGAGGTTCTTATGAGTGTGATTGCCGCCTGCCTTTTGGCACTGATCGTGGGGATCACAGAGTTTTTACCGCTGTCAGGCTCCGGTCAGCTCTTTGTCTTCTCCAAGTTTTTCGGTATATGCGTAACGGATGCTTTGTTCCATTCGTTTCGAGCCGCGCTGTATTTTGGCTCCGCCTTCGGAGCATTGCTCTATTATCGAACCCAGGTGCTGGATATTTTTCGTGACAGGCTTATTTTTCTCGGTCTTGTGCGACCTGTGGGAAAGCCGCGGGGAATGGACTTTGGGAAACGGCTGGGCATGCTGGTTTTGATTGCCACGCTCCCATTAGTTCCGGCGCTGCTGCTGAACAATCTGCGGAAAACTCTGGAAACCGGCCCCTATGCGCTGGCCGTTGTCAGCTTTCTTTTCGGCATATCCGGAACGATCCTCTATTTTACAACCCGTGGCGCAAGCGAATGCAGAGGCATACATGAGACAGAGCTCTCCGATGCCGCTTTGGCGGGATTATTTCAGGTTGGAGCCATTTTTCCGGGTTTTTCCAGAACCGGGATCGTCCTCTCAATTCTGATGTGTCGGGATCTTGAAGGACCGGCAGCCATGGAGCTGTCCGGGCTGATGGGAATTCCGGCCCTGATTGCAGCAGGCCTTGTGGAGCGCAATTCAGCCTCCCGGGCGGAAGGGGTTCCTCCGGAGACAGCCCTTTTGGGTTTGGCCTTTGCTGTTTCGGCTCTTGCGGTATTTTTTACGATTCGTACGGTCACGGAATGGCTTTCCAGCCACAGACCGACTTGCTTTTCCTATTGGTGCTGGGGAACTGCACTTCTGTCCCTCACTTTGTTTTTGATCTCCGCCTGAGGAGAAGTTGCTAAAAGGAGTTTTTCAGTATGGCAACAACAAAAAAATCAACTCAAAAGGCTTCTTCCGGCAAGAGAAAGGCCCCTGCTGCAAAAACGCATCAAGCTATGCCGAAGGAAGCTGTCGTTTCGCAAATTACAAAGGATCTTTGGGGGGTCGGCTGTCTGGCCCTTGCAGTTCTGGCAGCCCTCAGTTGGCTCGACGGGGCAAGCGCTCTTTCGCATTTTTTCTCCGGCCTTGTTGGACCTGTCGGACAGATCGCATTGCCCATCGCTCTGCTTCTTTGCGCCATTGCGCTGCTGACCCACGGGGATGCTGTGGCTATGCGGGTCATCTGTTCTCTGAGCTTTGCATTGCTGATCTCGGCCCTGTCTCATCTGATTCTCAGCAGCACGCAGGTCGATCTCAACTGGGAAATGTTTTCCATTCTCTACCGGCAGGGGAAGGAAGGCGCCTCCGGCGGCGTTCTCGGCGGCAGCTTGGCACTGTTTTTTACTCGTCCCGGCAGGCTGGTGGGCTGGGGCTTGATTATCATGCTGCTGTTGATTACACTGCCCGCCTCGGTCAATCTGACTTTGACGGGATTGCTGCGGGCCATCAACAAGCATCGGGAAGAATTAAACGCCCAAAACCAGGCACAGCGGCGGGAGCCCGCTGAGGTTCTCGTGGAAAAGGCCATTCAACACCGGCAGGATCGGCAGGAACGACGGCAGGAACGGCGGCTGGATCGTCAGGAACGTATGGACCGTCGTCAACGTCCCTTTGAATTTGATCTGGCGGTGGATGGGGAGGAGGCGAGCAGCGCCGTTGCGCCGAAGCCTGTGAGTTCTTCGGCCGGGGACAGCATCCAGCTTCCGAACGACCCTCTTGAGCAGATTAGGCCTTCAGGCTTTGCCCGCAAGCACCTCAGTGAGATTGATATTCCCGTAGACGACCCCATCCGCCTCAGACCTGAAGCGGCAGGGGCTGAGGCAGAGGAGCTCCCTCCTGTGGCATTCCGGGAACCGGCGCCCATTCAACAGCAGCATTCAGAGATAGATTCTTCTGCATCTGCCCCGAAAGCCCCAGCGGCTCCCGCCGTAAAACCCCTGCCTTCGGACAAGGTCAAATCCTCTGATGCGAGGCAGGCTGCTGCTGAAATTGAACAGCAAATTGAATCCTCTCCCGCAGCCGCTAAGGCAAACTACAGCTATCCGCCCATTGATCTGCTGGATAAGCTTACAAACAACAGTGTGGATGCCAGTACCGAAATGCGGGAGAATACAAGACGGCTTCAGGAAAAACTTGCCTGCTTCAATATCGACGCTCAAATCGTCAATGTCACCCGCGGCCCCAACGTCACGATGTATGAGCTGCAACTTGCTCAGGGCGTACGTTTGAGCAAGCTGACCGGACTTTCTGACGATATTGCGCTGGAGCTTGGCGCTTCCGGCGTCCGCATTTCCGCCATTCCGGACAAAAATTCCATGGTGGGCATTGAGGTTCCTAACAAGCAGGTCAGCACGGTTTCCATTCGGGAGGTCCTTGATTCCAGGGATTTCCGCAACGCTAAGTCCAAGATTTCCTTTGCTGTCGGCAAAGACATCAATGGCAACTGTGTCATTGGTGACATTGCCAAGATGCCCCACGTTCTCATTGCCGGTACGACCGGTTCGGGCAAGTCAGTCTGCACCAACAGCATTTTGATTTCGCTGCTCTATAAAGCCTCGCCGGACGAGGTGAAGTTGATTGTGGTGGACCCGAAAATGGTCGAATTTGGTATTTACAACGGAATTCCGCATCTGCTGATTCCTGTTGTGACCGACGCGAAAAAGGCGGCAGGCGCGCTGCAATGGGCTGTCACGGAAATGATGCGCCGCTATCGCTCCCTTTCCGAGGCCGGGGTTCGGGACATCGAATCCTACAATAAGCTTGCCGCCACAGAAGAGGGACTTGAGCCTCTGCCAAAGCTGGTGGTTGTGATAGACGAGCTGGCGGATCTGATGTTGGTAGCAGGCAAAGAGGTGGAGGAAGCCATTTGCCGTATTGCACAGATGGGCCGTGCTTCCGGCGTTCATCTGGTCATCGCGACCCAACGTCCCTCGGCAGATGTGATTACCGGTCTGATGAAGGCCAATATCCCCTCCAGAATTGCATTGGTGGTTTCCAGCGCGATGGAATCCAGAATCATTTTGGATTCTATGGGAGCGGAAAAGTTGATTGGCCGCGGTGATATGCTCTATGCCCCTCTTGGAAAGGGGAAAAAACGGGTGCAGGGCTGTTACATTGACGAAACTGAAGTGCAGCGGGTGATTGACTTTGTAAAGGCAAACGGAAGCCCAGACTACAACGACGAGGTGCAGCAGGAGATTGATCTGCGGGCCTCTCAGTCCGGGAAAAACAGTGCTCCCAGCTCCAGTGCAACGCCCTCCAATCCTTCCGGTGCGACTGACGACGAGGGTGACGAGATGCTGCCGGCCGCTGTGGACGTCATACTGGAAACCGGGCTCTGCTCTGTTTCTCTCCTTCAGCGTCGCCTGAAGCTGGGCTATGCCCGGGCGGCCCGGATCGTGGATGAAATGGAGGAGCGTGGACTGGTTGGGCCCTTCGAGGGTTCCAAACCCAGACAGCTTTTAATTACCAAGGAACAGTGGAGCGCCATGCAGAACGGTACGCCCCTTGACTTGAATCCAGAAGAAGAGGAACCCCAGGAGGAGCTTTCGGAGAATGAGCCGGAAGCGTAAGCTGTTTCCCGCTGTAATAAATTGCTTCGATCCTGAATGCGTGCTATAATAGATGTCGGGGCCAGGTTCATCACCTGACCCCGACATCTATTACAGG
>JAGAEW010000096.1 GCA_017612935.1 Oscillospiraceae bacterium | reverse complement strand
GTAGACAATCCGGAAAGAATCATTCCCGCCCCAAAGAGGAGTCCGCCGGAAAAGATGACCCATTTAGGACCCAGCTTGTCATTGATGAAACCACCGGAGATCAGGGTGATGGGACCGACGGAGTTGGCGACCGTGAAAACAATGGACAGATCACCGGCAGTGAGTTCACGGCCAAAGCTGCTCAGCCATGCGGCCTCCGGCTTGGCAAATACGCTCCATGCGTAGACCGAGCCTATGCAGAGGTTGATCAGGCAGCTGGCAATCAGAATCAGCCAGCGTTTAGATGTAAATTTTTTCTGTAAACTCAAGTCCATTGGATCACCCTCTCTTATTCAGCAGCTTAAGCAGCCATTTCTGGAAAGCGTCCACGCCCACTCCGACGTAAAACACGCCCGCCAGCATGGCTACGGCGATCTGCCCGGGCAGCGTACCGAAGTCCTTCACAGACAGTGGTCCAAGAATGGTCAGACCGATAGCCCAGCCACAGAGCCAGGATGGGGTGAAGATAATCTGCGGCAGCGTTTCTCCTATGAGCACCGCCAGTCCGCCCATGACGAACAGAGTAAGGTAGAGCTCCACATTGGGGTTCCACTGCAGCTTTTCCATGATGAAGACCGCAATCATTGCCCAGAGGTCACCCAGCAGGAAGCCTATACTGATCTTCACAGCGTCGGATGTCTTGTTTCCGTTAGCCACATAGACGCCCGCACATATCAGTGCAACTGCACCTGTAGTAATTCCTACCGCTCCGGAGAGCACCGCCCAGATTGGCGGCATCAGGGCAATCCCCAGAGCGAGCGTCCATTTCAGCTGTCTTTTTTCTTTTGCGTCCATATCTTACTCCCAGTCAAACTTCTCCCACACCAGCTTGCCGGTATAGGTCTTAAGTTCTTCTTCGCCGTTCAGCACACGGTTGGCACCGGCAGCCATGGCTTCCATCTCAAACTCGCCCGGGTAGGCTGTCACCGGAGCGATCCAGCCGCAGTAGTCCTTTAAAGACTGTACAAGTTCTGCGTTGTGAACCATACCGCCGCCGAGGAGGATACCGTCCACCTTGCCCTCCAGCACCGCTGCCATAGCTCCAATGGCCTTGGCCAGCTGATAAATCATGGCTTTCCAGATCATCTCCGCGTGACGGTCACCGGCTGCAGCTCGGCGGTTGATTTCAATGGCATCGGAAATGCCTACATGGCTCACAAATCCGCCGGAGGAAGTCAGGAGCTTCCGCACGTCCTTGAACTCGAGATTGTTCTTTTCTATGTAGTTCAAGAGCTCGGCCACGCCGATCGCGCCGCAGCGGGTCGGTGCCATCGGACCTTCGCCGCCGACGTTATCATAACCGTCGACCATTCTGCCTTTACGGTGAGCAGAGACTGATACACCACCGCCGATGTGGCATACCACATAATTACACTCCTCGTATTTCTTGCCCAGTACTTCCTTGCTGTGGCGAATAGCAGTTTCCTTCAGGTTCAGAGCATGCAGGTGGATCATGCGGTTGACACCCTTGATGCCTGTCACGCGGGCAATCTCCTGCATTTCGTCAGTATCCGGAGGATTGACGACCATAGCCTGCTTGCCATAACGCTCTGCAAAAGCATTTGCAAGCTGGGAGCCCAGCGCTGCCGGATGAATGACTCCGTTGGCACAGGTGCGGGCGTGCTCCAAAAGCAGTTCGGTCACGGCGTATGTTCCACCCTCCATGGCAAGCAGACCGCCGCCGCGGCCGACAAATACATCCACCGTAGACAGATCCACATTTTCCTGAGCAAGCAGGTCCAGAATGGTCTTCTCGCGGTAGGGAAGCTGATCGGGAATAGTCTTGAATTTTGCCAGTTCCTGGGCGTCATGGGCGACGTTTTTGGAGAACAGGCAGGTCTCGCCTTCAAACAGGGCAATTTTTGTGGAAGTGGAGCCAGGGTTGATGGTCAAAACTCGATATTGTTTCATCTGGTATCTCCTTTTTTGTTTAATTAGGAAAGAGGCTGCCGCATTAATGCGACAGCTTCTTTCGTTAGTTGGTGTTTGGGAATACTTTTACTTTTTCATACCGGCAGCACGCACTGCACTGATCACGATGTTGCCCACGATCTCAGAAACAGGTGCTCCGCGGGAACAGTCGCAGACTACTTTCTTGAAGCCCTGCAGCATGGGTCCGTAAGCGTCGGCATGGCCGAACTGCTGAATCAGCTTGACACCGACATTGCCTACATTCAGATCCGGCCAAATGACTACGTTGGCACGGCCGGCTACCTTGCTCTCCCGTTTGACCTTCTTGGCGGCTACAGCGGGTGAAATAGCGGCATCGAACTGGAACTCGCCATCGATGGCAAGATCCGGACGCTTTTCCTGGGCAATCCTCACTGCCTCTACCACCTTGTCGATCAGCTCGCCCTGGCCTGATCCCAGAGTGGAATAGCATACCATGGCGCAGCGAGGTTCCCAATCAAGCAGTGACTGCACTGTATTGCATGCAGCAATAGCTATGTCGGCAAGCTGTTCAGAAGTGGGGTTGGTGCAGACTGCGCTGTCGCCGATAGCCAGCAGACTGCCCTCACTGCCCTCAAAGCCCGGGATGTCACACAGGCCGATGGACGATACTGTGGACAGTCCCTCCTGCAGACCAATGATATACTGACCGGCCAGAAGTACGTCGCCGGTGGTGTTGTCAATTCCTGCGAAAGTGACATCAGCCTCGTCCACCGCCTGCATGACCATGGCGTAGTACAGGGGATTCTGCATCCTGCGGCGCAGGGCCTTTTCCTTCAGGCGGCTGTCGGGCAGGGCAATGTATTTGGTGACCAGCTCATTCAGATATTCTTCTTCGCATATGTCCACCACAGTGAACACCTCTGCGTCATATCCGCGCTCAGCGGCCAGGGCTAAAATCTTTTCTTTGTCACCCACCAGAATGGGCAGGATATAGCCATCCTTGCCCGCCTGATAGGCGGCAGCCATCATTTTTTCGTTTTCCGCCTCCGGAAAGGCAACCTTCTGCGGGTTCGCCTTTGCTTTGGCATATATCTGCTCGAGTACGTTCATGTATTGTCCTCTCATTCTTGTGGTTACTTAGACCGGCGCGGCGACAACATGGAAACGCCGCCGCGTTCTTGCTGCGCCGCGCCTACAATAAAGCACAGGATGGATGGTTTACAGCTGCTCTTCTACTTTGTCAACCAGCTCTGCTACCGTCTTGCATGCGGCTGCGACCTGCAGCTGCACCATAACGTCCAGCTCGTTTTCGATTTCGGAAACGAGGCCGACCATCTGGATAGATGCTCCGGCGAGGTCCTCGACAAAACGTGTGTCAAGATTTACATCGGCAGCGTCCTTGCCATAGGCCATGGCGACCAGTTCAATGACCTGCTGTTCCAATTCTTTGCGATCCATAGTAAAATCTCCTTTCAACTTGAATTAGTATTGCAAATGAAATTACTTCTCTTCATCCAGAGCAAACACGACAGTCTTATAGCCGTTGCGCTGGAAAACCTCTGCGTGCACGGGAACCGGCAGCTTATTCATGAGCTCCTTGCGCTTTCTCTTGTTGATGCCCTTTACGACTGCGTTGAAGCAGGCTCCTTCCTCGAGCTCCACCTCACCGTAGGCAAACGGGCCCATAGCGGCGTATTCCGGCTTGGATGACAGCGCTGCGGGCATTACGATAGATTTCATGACACCCTTGCCGCTGCACTCGATCCACTCGGTCTCATAGCTGCCGCACTTGTTGCAGGCATAGACCGGAGGGAACTCCACGTTGCCGCAGACCGGGCACTTACGGCCAAGGAACTTGCCTTCCTCGAGACCCTCATAGAATCTCTGTACGACCTTTTCCAGTTTAATCATGTCAGTTCCTCCCTTCAATCGATGGTCCTAAGCAGGACAGCTGCGATATTCTGCGCTCCGCCGTAGCCGCGCAGCATGGCGGTCTTAGGCAGCTTCTTGACCTGACGCTCACCGCATTCGCCGCGCATCTGCATGCAGCACTCGTAAACATCTGCAAGACCTGAAGCCGCATGCGCATGACCGAACGAAGTTCTTCCGCCGTTAGTATTGATCGGCTTATCTCCGTCGTAGGCAGTGCGACCTTCGCAAATGTACTTCCAACCCTCACCCCATGGCAGATAGCCGGCAATCTCAGCTGAGATCAGATGAGAGGTAATGATAAAGTCATTGGCGAAGAAGATGTCCAGCTCTTCCGGCTTTACACCGGTATTCTCATATACCTGGCGGATCGCCTCTTCGGTAGCGCGGATCTCAAAGTGCGGAGTTGTGGCTTCGCAGGCAGCGTTGCCGATGCCCAGTACTTCGATGGGCTTGTGTTTGAGATTCTTTGCAATCTGCGGAATCATGTCGGTAGCGCAGACGATGGCTGCGGCAGCACCGTCACACTTGCGCTCCACCCCCTCCATGCGAAGGAAATCGCCCATTCTGGGGTTGTAGGGGGAACGCATGTAGGACATCACGTCCGGGAATCCCTTTTCTTTGGCAATATCCTCGAACTCACGTCTCTCGATAGCGAGGGGGTTCTTGGCTGCATTGCGGCGGTTGTTGATAGCCATCCAGTTGAGGGTGTCATCCATCTGCTGGGCGGTGATACCTCTTGTACGCACATAGTCCTCAGCTGCGTCGTCGTAGATGAGCTCC
>JAGAEW010000095.1 GCA_017612935.1 Oscillospiraceae bacterium | reverse complement strand
GGGGCTGGGGCTCGGCATGGGGAAGCTTCAGTTCCTGCTTGCCCTGCTGCTGGCGACGGCGCTGCTGGCGGGAGGGCTGGAGCTTCTCCCCGCGTTCGGTCTTGAGGGCGGCCTCGATGTACTCCCCGGCTTTTTCCCCGGAACGGTTGTTCTTGCGGCGGGAATTCTGACCCGCTTTGCGCTCGGACTTTTCTTTGGCGCTCTCATGCGCCTCCTTCTGGGAATCCCGCTCCGGCTTCCGTTCCCGGCGGGCACGGCGGCTGCTGCCGCTGTCTGCGTTCCGTTCTCTGTGGGAGCTCTCATGGTCGCTCCGATCCCGGGGCTCCCGGAGCGGCTCCGTCACAGTCTCAAATTCCTCGGCCTCCACGGTCAGCCGCTGATCCAGGCGGGCAAATCGTTCGCGCACCACGCTCTCTTCCCTGCGTCCGGAAATCGGTGCGAGGTCCTCCGGAATCGGAGGATCGTTCTTCTTTGCCTTGCCGTTGCGGAGAATACAGATTTCACTGTTGCGGTAGCTGTGAAGCTCCGTCTCGTCCTTTTCCATACGAACCGTAACGCTTTGCCGCATCAGGTTGACGCTTGTCACCGTACCGCGTCCCTCCGGCGTATCCACAAAGGAATCCTGCTTTGGGCTGGTTTTAATCAAATCCTCATAGGCCTCCTGCTCATACTTGAGACAGCACATCAGGCGGCCGCAGGTACCGGAAATCTTGGCGGGATTCAGGCTCAGATTCTGGGTCTTTGCCATCTTGATCGACACAGGCTGGAAATCCTCCAGGAAGCTGGCACAGCAGAAGGGTCTGCCGCAGATGCCCAGGCCCCCCAGCATTTTTGCCTTATCCCGGACCCCGATCTGCCGCAGCTCGATGCGGGTGTGGAAGTTGGCGGCAAGGATTCGCACCAACTCCCGGAAGTCCACCCGGGCGTCTGCGGTGAAGAAGAACAGCAGCTTGCTGCCATCGAAGGCCAGCTCTGTTGACACCAACTGCATATCCAGCCCCAGTTCCTCTACCTTCTTCAGACAGAAGGCATAGGCATCTTTTTCCTTGCGTTCATTTTCCGCCTTGACCCGCTCATCCGTGGGCGTGGCGAGGCGCAAAACCCGCCGCAGGGGCTGTTCTAACTCCCGGCGGGCGATTTTATGATTTCCGATGACACAGTAGCCGTACTCCGCGCCCCGGACGGTATCCAAGATGATGTGGTCGCCGTTTTTCAGATTCAGCGCCCCCGGGTCAAAGAAGTAAAGCTTGCCGCCGCTGTGGAACTGGACATCGCAGACAATCATACGTTCAGGGACGGATGCGCCTTGCTCCTGCGCCGGATTGTCTATCCCCGGCTGCTCCGGCTCGGGCTGCTTTTGGGCGGCCCGTTTCCGTTCCGACTCAAAGCGCGGCGCCTTCTTCCTGGCGGATTCTGCCCGAAGGGCGGGAGAAGGCTCCGGACTTAGCTCCCGGCTTTCCTCCCCGCCGAACCGGGAATCTGCCTCGGGGCGTGCAGGCTCTGAGGCCTCCGACGGGACCGCAGACACGTCCGGTGCTTCCGGTTCAGTGGGCGCTGTCACAGGCTGCACAGGGACCACTGCATACCGCTCGGCAGCTTCAGAGCGCTCCACAGCTTCTTCCGGCTCCTGCATTAAGGGACTCTTTTCATAATCAGTATTCATAGGTTCTCCATTCATGTGTAAAAATCGGCCGGATCCGGTATTATTCTCTGATGTCCAGCCAGACCTGCAGGGCTCCGCAGAGATTTCCGACACCGATATTGCCCTGAAGCAGCTCCACAGACCGCCGCAGACTGCAAAGGGCTTCCATGCAGGCAACGCCGGTGCGGCTTTGGCCGATCTTCCGGGCAGCCTCCCAGGTTCCAGGCAAGCCGGAACGCACCAGCAGCGCCTGACTGAGCAGCTCCGCCCATTGGTTCAGCAGCGACAGAAGCTGCTCACGCTTCAGCCGTTCCATGGGAACCAGCAGCTCCGTGAGGCCCATTCGGTCCCGCCGGGCAAAGCAGTCGGCAAAGCTCCGGGTTTCCGGCGCCAGCGCCTCGGCTTCGGAAAGCAGGGCCTCCGCCTGGCCCAGAAAGCCGCCGGATCTGCTCCACGCATCCCGCAGCTCCTCCGGCGACCTGCCGGGGCAGCGCCGGGACAGGGCAGCCACACCCTCGGCCTCCGAGAGCGGAGACAGCCGCAGGGTGACAGCCCTGGAGCGAATGGTGGGCAGCAGCCTTTCGGCGGCATCGGTCAGCAGCAAAAAGGCCGCATATTCCGGAGGCTCCTCAATCACCTTGAGCAGGGCATTCTGGGCAGCCGGGTTCATATCCATCGCCCGGGGAATGACGTAAACCTTCCGCAGCCCCTCATTGGGCTTGATGAAGACGTCCTCCCTTGTCTTGCGGATCAGCTCCACAGAAACGGTCTTTTTGTCGGGCTCATCCACGGTAATGACATCGGGATGAAGCTTGTCGAGTACCTTGCGGCATTGCAGACAGCTCCCGCAGGGTCGCTGTCCCCCCTCGGCGGTACACTCCATCGCGGCGCAGAGGATGCGGGCCAGAGTGTGTTTCCCACTGCCTGCCGGTCCGGCAAGCAGATAGCAGTGGGACAGCCTTCCGGAGGCAAAGGCAGCAGCAAGTCCGCGCTTGAGCTGTTCGTTGCCCAACAGCGTCTGCATAGCCTCACCCCCTTCTTTTCTAATTTAATATGATAACACAAGTTTGGGGCAGATGCAAGCTTTTTCCGTCACATCTGCGGGGCCGGCTATTTCCGTCACATCTGCGGGGCCGGCGCTTGCTGCCCTTCAAACACACATCCCTGCCGACGGATCGGCAGGGATGTAAAGCAGAGCTTGGATTTCCCGGATTCTTCAAGCACGGATGCCTCGGGGCTCTTCCCGCTCCGTTCCGTTTGGAGTTTCTCCTCCAGTCGAGACGGGGCTCCGGTTTCGTCTGCGTCAGGGAGCGTCATTTCCCCATGGACTTGGCTCTGAGTCGTGATTCGAGCGCCTTCACTTCTTCCTCGTTGAGCTTCAAAACTTCGATCTTCCGGGTTGCCTTCGGCGTCTCAATGGGAGCTACCTCGCCGCTACAGCTGCAGTGCATGTCAATCGCCTCCGCCTCTTCGCTGTCTTCCGCTTTCACCCGGAGGTCGAAACGCAGGCCGCCGTCGATAGGTGCAAGAACCAGCTCCGGGAAATCTTCTACAGCTTCCCCGTTCATTTCTGCCGTGATGGTTCCGTCGGTATCCTTGTAGATCAGATCGACGGAAGCAAGCTTCAGGCCGGAGGTCTTGACCGCTGCATTGAGGCGGAGACAGCCTGACTCCTTCTTCAGCTTCAGATCCAGGGCTCCCAGTTTGGTCGCTTTCCCATCTTCCATCTGATAAAGGCTGATTGTAATCCGCTCCCAGGGATTCGCCTCGCCCCGAAGCTGGAGCAGCACCCGCACGCTCAGCTCGGGAATTTCAATGCCGACCCCCTTGAGAACCTCATCTTGCACATAGAACATCGGGCTGTACAGGTATTTGCCGGCAAGTCCCAACAGAAGGAGTTGACTTTTCCCAAGGTCCTCTGCATTCTCCACGCTGGAGAGCTCCCTCATGGTCTGCTCCATTTGCGCCGCAGACAGCGTATTCAGATCCACGCCGTCTTTCTCCAGCATGTCCTCCAGCAGTTGCTGATCCCATTTCAGAATATAGGTGATTCCCTCGCTGCCAAAGGGGGAGCTCTCATCAGATTCTTCGAGCTTGACTGTCTGCTTGAATCGGGACCAGTCCTTGCCGTAACGGGCTTCCAGAGCGCCGGAGAGCTCTTTTTGCAGCTCCTGCAGAGAAGTCATTTGATTGTTTTCCGGGAAACTGATATTTTTATACTTTGCAAGGGCAGAAGCGTTAAATGCTTCTGCAAGGTTCTGCGCCGGAAGCGTCAGCACCTCTCCTTCCTCCAGCAGCGGAGAGCTCACGCAGATCTCCTGCTCGTCCGCGTAGATGGTAGCCGGGAAGGAAAACTCAGTTCCGAGATAGGGCCCAATATCCGTCTTGCTCATGGCCTTTCCCGTTTTCGCATCCCAGGCAAATCCAATGGAGATATTGCTCGGAACAGAGATCTCCCCGTTTCCGATTTCTGCCCCTGGCGCATTCTCTATCGTCACATCGCAGCTGGCGCCGTTCCGGACGTCGATTGCGTTTGCGTTTTTCACAAGCTGATTCAGATTTGGCAAATCCTCGATATAATCCTGAAGTAAGCTCACACAGCGTTCGGCGGGCTTTTGCAGCTTGTTGCCTCTTCCCCTGTGGCCCAAAAACCAGATGCTGCCACAGACCAGCACTGCCAGCGCCACCAAGCCCAGAGCGAGCTTGAGCCGCTTTCCGGCGGGTCTGTCCTCCGAGAGCTCCCGGGATGGCCCAGTCAAGGCCGCGCCGCAGGCTTCCCCGCAGCTGGGGCACAGCTCCGCGTCATCCGGGATCTGTGCGCCGCATTTCGTGCATATCATTTTGTTTCCTCCTCAAATATGGTTTTTCTGTCACGTTTGAACAGATTATACACCATATAGCCGGAAATGGCAACCTTTTTTTCGTCTTCACTTCGCTGAAGGGCTGCGGCGCGACGCCTCTCCAATCGTATCAAACAGATTGGGGAAAGTCGCATCAAAAACAGCTCGGGCGAAAAAACATCGTTGCATTTTGGGGCCGCGATGCGCTATAATAAAAAATGCCTGAATTGATCGTATCTCAGGCAATCTACATACCAGGAGGAATGAACATGACCACCACAGAAGCCCTTTCCACCTACCGGGAGAAAATCTCCCAGCTCCATGCCCTGAATCACGCCATGGGCGCACTGAGCTACGACGGCTCTACCGCTGCTCCGGTGGAGGCCGCAGAGGGCAGAGGAAAGACCCTTTCCTATCTCTCCAACTGCTCCTATGAAATTGAAACCTCCAAAGAACTCGCAGAGGCTGCCGACTGGCTCAACGCCCACAAGGACGAGCTTACGCCTCAGGACCGCCGGGAAATTGAAGTATTCCTGCGGCAGAAGGAATATACCGCCTCCATTCCTCAGGAGGAATATGTGGCCTACACTGAGCTGCTGAACACAGCGGACGCCGTATGGCATCAGGCAAAGCAGGACAATGATTTTCCCGCCTTTGCTCCCCTGGTCAAAGAAATCTTCGAGACAAATCGTCGCTTTGCACGCTACTACAAGCCCGATCAGGATCCCTACGACACCCAACTTGGGCTCTTCGAGCGGGGACTGACCCAGGAAAAAACCGATGCCTTCTTTGAGGCCCTCAAGGCCCGCATCGTGCCGCTGCTGAAAAAAGTCATGGCAAAGCCTCAGGTGGACGACAGCTTCCTCCGGGATAAAACTTTCCCGGTGGAAATTCAGCGAAAATTTTCCGACCTGCTGATGGAGCTAATCCGCATCGACCGGAATCGCTGCAGCATCGGAGAGACAGAGCACCCCTTCACCACCTCCTTCAACAAGAAGGACGTCCGAATCACCACCCACTACTTCGATGACAATGTGATTTCCTCCATGTACTCCGTAATCCACGAGGGTGGTCACGCTCTGTATGAGCTCCACAGCGGCGACGAGCTGGAGGGAACCGTGCTGTCCGGCGGCGTGTCCACGTCCATTCACGAGAGCCAGTCCCGTTTTATGGAAAATTATGTCGGCCGCAGCCGCGCCTTCATCGAGCTGATCCTGCCCAAAATGCAGGCTCTCTTCCCCGAGCAGCTTGCCGGCATCACGGTGGAGCAGATGTACCGGGCCGTCAATAAGGCGGAGCCCAGCCTGATCCGGACCGAGGCGGACGAGCTCACCTATGCCCTGCATATTCTGGTGCGTTACGAGATCGAAAAGGAATTCTTCGCCGGAAACATCACCGCGGAGGATCTGCCCCGGGTGTGGAACGAAAAATACCGGGCCTATCTCGGTGTGGAGGTCCCGGACGACCGCAGGGGCGTGCTGCAGGACAGCCACTGGTCCGGCGGTGCGGTAGGCTATTTCCCCTCCTACGCGCTGGGCTCCGCCTATGGCGCGCAAATGCTGGCCAAAATGAGGCAGACTGTGGATGTGGAAGCTGCCATCCGTTCCGGCGATCTGAGCCCCATCAACGACTGGCTGGAAGACCACGTCTGGCGCTGGGGTGGGCTGTATGATCCTGTGGAGCTGCTGGAGCGAGCTGTAGGAGAGGCCTTTGACCCGAAGTATTTCACAGACTATCTGGAAGAAAAATTCGGCGCCATCTACGGCTGCTGATCCAAAAAAACATGGCCGCGTAAGCAGCCATGTTTTTTATCCACCCGGAGCGGTTTCCCGCTCCGGGCTTTGTTTGTTTGCGATTCAGAATACAGACAGATGATACTATATTTCATCAACGAGTAGACAAAGTCTACTTTTTATAGCGCCGGTGCGCAAAGTGCAGCGGCTCCCATTAAAATGTCTGATTTTAATGGGAAAACAGTATCACTCAGCCAGATCCTGATGGGTGTAGTGACGGTACAGGAAGACCACGGTATCGGCACGGGTGCAGAGCGCGTCGGGCTCGAACTTGCCGTTCTCACCCTTGAAGATACCGGTTTCATAGGCCCAGATTGCAGGCTTCTCGAAGAATCTGCCGGCGGGAACGTCGCTGTAGGGGTTCTCAATGCTGGGCTCGGGACAGCCGACGGTTCT
>JAGAEW010000094.1 GCA_017612935.1 Oscillospiraceae bacterium | reverse complement strand
TGCAGCGAGTGCTTTGCCAAGATGAAGGAGAACGGCTGATTTTGAATCGGCGTAGCGGCATTCGAAGGAATGCCGCTTCTCTTTTTTTTCTGGACAATGCCTGTCCGATATGTTATAATACGAAAATAAATGAAAAGTGTGACGAAAGGGAGTGGATCAATGTTAAAGTCGATGGATTCCAGTAAATCCGCAATCATAGAACGACTACCGAACATTGTCCTGATTTATTGTATCCTACAGCCGATTCTGGACATCGTAGGATTTTGGCAAATGCAGCTGGAGATTGGAAATACCGTGACGATGGCGATCCGCATGGTGCTGCTGGGCGGATCGGTTTTTCTGGGCTTTTTTCTCTCAGATCGCAAGCGGTATTATGTAATTATGCTTGGAATCCTTGCCCTTCTGACTGCGCTTCACGGAATTTCAAATATTCCGGGCGGATATACGGAGCCTGTAACGGATTTTGTCAATCTGGCTCGTATCTATCTGATGCCGATGACGACAGTTGCCTTTATCACCTTCCTCCGCTGCGGTCGTGAACGGGTTTTGAATGCGCTGAAAAACGGAATGCTGATTAACAGTATCATCATCATTGCCGTGGAAATTATCAGTGTAATCACGAACACAGACCGGGAGACCTACCGCCATGAGCATATCGGCATTCTGGGCTGGTTCTTCTGGGCGAACAGTCAGAGCGCAATTCTCTCCATGCTGGCGCCGATTGTAATTTGTTGGGCTCTGAAACGCTGGAAGGAGCAGATTCTTCCTGTGGTGCTATGCACCGTGGCGGCGGAAGCTACCCTCTATTTTTTCGGCACGCGCCTGACCTTTGGAGCACTGCTTGCCAGTGGCGTTGGGGTCAGTGTTTGTCTTCTGTTCCTGGGCAAAACCAGACGGAAGCAGGCGTTGTCTATCTTCCTGGTTACGCTGGCGTTTCTCTTAGCCTATCCGGTTTCTCCCACGGCCAAGCGCATGCAGGCCGTGTGGCAGATCAACTCTGAAAATGAACAAAGCATCGTCGAACAGCATATCACACTGCCGTCGGAGGAGATTGTGGTTCCGACGGATAACAAAGATGAACCAAGAGATCCGAATGAAGAGCCGCAGGCTCCGAATATCTCCCAGAGCGACTGGGAGAAGCTTAAAAAGATTTATCGAGGCTATCTGGCAGGCGTGGTGGAACGCTTCGGCTACGAGCGAGTTATGAAGAAATATAATTACACGCTCGATGCGTCCATTCTCGGCGACTGGCGCATTGAAAAGCTGAGTTTTTGTGAGCTGCTGATGGAGGATGCTCCCTTTGGACAGCATTTGTTTGGTATCAATCTTCAGGATATGAGGATGTTTGTAGAAAATGGAATCCTCAATGAACATACCGGACAGTGGGAGGACGGCTACAAGGTTTACGATGTGGAGAATGATTTCCACGGAATTTATTTCCTGCTGGGGATTGTTGGCCTGATACTGATAATTGGCTTCCTGCTGTGGTTTGGCGGTATGGCGCTTTTGAGGGTCTGTAAGGATTTTGAGACTGCCTTTACTGTGGATATGGTCGGCTTCGCCGGCGGCTACGTATTTGGATTGCTGCATGCCTATTTCACGGTTTCTGTCCTTCGACGCAACAATGCCTCGGTTTATATGGCTTTTATTCTGGCCGGGCTTTGGTATCTGTCTCAGAAAAAGAACTCCCTCCCGGTAGAAGAGAAGACGCATGAGACGCATTAAGACGGGAAGCCGGGAACTGACGGCCTGCGTCCCCGGCGTGATTATCGCCTTCTTCCTGCTGCAGCTGCTTCTGGATGTGCTGGCCTTTTGGCAGGACGCTCTGGGAATCCCGGCCCTTGCGTTGACGGTGATTCGTCTCACAGCCTTTCTGGGGGTGAGCGGATTCGGTTTTCTGCTCAGTCACAGGAAGCAATATTATGTCTTATTAGCAAGCATTGCCCTGCTGTATCTGGCAGGGCATGTTCTTGCTGCCTGCGGCAGGGGATATCAGGAGCCCCTTTCGGATCTGACGGATCAATTCCGGACCCTTATGCCGTTCTTTTTAACAGCGGCAATGATGAGCTTTTGTGACAGTTCAGACCGGGCCCTCCAAGCGATGAAATCCGGGTTTGTTCTGGTGTTGGGGGCGATTGCACTGGTGGTACTCCTCAGTGTTCTCACCGGAAGCGATCCCCATACCTATGTGGGCAAGCAGACCGGCACGCTGGGGTGGTTTCTCTGGCCCAACAGTCAAAGCGCAATTTTGAGTATGCTCTCTCCGCTGACGATTGCATGGAGCCAGGAGCGCTATCCCAACCGCATGCTTCCTCTCGCCCTGACTGCGCTGGGGAGCTTTGGGCTTCTGTTTCTTCTGGGGACTCGGCTTGCCTTTGTTTCAATTCCGGCTGTTGGCTGTACCATGGCCTTATGTATGGTCCTCGCCAACAAAGCCAATACCCGTCGCGCTCTGGTGGTTTTGGGAATTGCCGTGCTTTTTACCGGCCTGTATCCGATTTCTCCCATGCGAAAGAACTTGAGTAAGGCGGGGGAGAACAAGGCTGTCCTTCAAAATCGGATTGACGCTGCGGTTGCAGCGTACGGGGTTGACCCTTCAGAGGAACGCACGGACAATCTCGATGCCTTGGCCGCTGCCTATCGCTACAACCTTCAGGGCCTGGTGGACTGCTTTGGGATCGAACGAACCGCAGCGGCCTTCGACCATACGCTGAAGCAGTCAGTCATCTTTGATAACCGAAAGAAGAAGCTGGTTTTCAATGACTTTCTGATGCAGGACGCCAATGGGATGAACCGTCTGTTTGGACTGGAAATCGCTTCCATGTCCCAGCAGACGGAGCTCTATGATTTCTACACGGACCGCTTTGAGTCTGGTGTTGAGATTTTTGCCGCAGAGAATGACATCTACGGTGTGTTCTATGCCGGAGGATGGGTCCTCCTAATCTGGAGCATTGTCTGGATGCTCTGGTTTGGGCTGCGGGCTCTGCTGGCCCTGATCCGCCGGGGCAGGGAACTGATTTCCGTTTCCTTCGGCGCATATTGTATTGCCTACGGCTTTTTTGTTTTTTACGCTTGCAGCACAAACTCGGTTCTCCGGCAGACCAGAAACAGCTTCTGTGTTTCTGCAGTTCTGGCGGGGCTGTGGTATTTCACGCAAGACCCGGAGCGTGCTCGCGCCCGGGAAGGAGGAATAAATGTTAATCAGCATTGTGATTCCGGTCTATAACGTCCAGG
This sequence comes from Oscillospiraceae bacterium, assembly GCA_017612935.1. Lineage (GTDB taxonomy): Bacteria > Bacillota > Clostridia > Oscillospirales > Oscillospiraceae > JAFRPC01. The sequence continues at coordinate 3,301 of JAGAEW010000094.1, read as the reverse complement.
AGTACCTCCCGGGGTGTATCGATTCCGTTTTAAGAAACGATTTAACGGATTGTGAAGTGATTCTGGTGGATGACGGTTCTCCGGATGGGTCCGGGGCCATCTGCGACAGCTATGCTGCCCGGAACCCGGAGACCATTTCGGTCATTCATCAGGAAAACGGCGGCCTGGGCGCAGCGCGGAATACAGGAATTGCGGCCGCAAAGGGAGATTGGCTTCTGTTTCTGGACAGTGACGATACATTGACGTCCGATGCCCTGACCGTACTGAAAGCTGCGATTCGCCCTGAAATTCAGGTGATTGGCTTTCAGCTTTACTCGGACGACGGAACCGGACGGCTTACCCCCTTTGACAACCCTTTTTCCGGTGCGTCAAAGCCTTTTCTGCTTTCCGAACGCCAGGAGTATTTACTCTGTATGCCCTCAGCGGCGACCCGACTATGGTCGCGAGAGCTGTTTACAGCCTCCGGCATTCGCTTTCCGTCCCGGGTCTGGTATGAAGACATTCGTACAACAACGAAGCTACTTTGCCTGGCGACCGGGATTCTGGTGCTTCCCAATCGGCTCTATTGCTACCTGCAGCGTCCTGGCTCAATTATGAGCAACCAGAACCTGGACCGCAACCGGGAGATTATGGATGCCTTTGACGACATTCTGGACTGGTATCAGGAGCAAGGCTTGCGGGAGCGTTTTGCTCAGGCCCTCTGCGCCTTGACCGTGGAGCACGTGCTTTTGGCGGCCTCCGTTCGTGTGGCGAGGGTAGATCCGCGACACGCTCTATTGAAAGCGTTTCGGGATTATACCGACCAGTCCTTCCCGGGCTGGTCTTCCAACTGCTATCTGCGAACGCTCTCCAGGCAAAAGCGGCTTGCCCTTCGATTGATAAAGGGCAGGCACTTCAAGCTATTATCTCTACTGTTTCGGATGAAAGGATGAATACAATGCTATTCAGTGTGATCGTTCCAGTGTACAATGTTGCAGAGTTTTTGCCGACGTGTATGGACTCTCTGCTCCGCCAGAGTTGCAAAAGCTGGGAGATTATTCTGGTGGACGACGGTTCCACCGATGAAAAGAGTGGCGCCCTCTGTGATGAATACGCTGCAAAGTACCCTGAGCTTGTCCGGGTGATCCACCAGACCAACGGTGGTCTTGGTGCGGCAAGAAACACCGGCATGGAGGACGCAAAAGGGGAGTACCTCTTCTTTATCGACAGTGACGATTGGATTGCCAACAATACGCTGGCCCGTCTGACCGAGGAGATCGAAAAGACGCACGCGGATATGTACGTTTTTTCGTTCCGCTATGTGTCTGATTCCGGCGAAGCCCCTGCCGAGCCGAGAGCTTCCGGCAGCAATCCGGGGCTGCACACGCTGCACGATACGCCGGATCTGCTGTTGGACCCGCCCGGCGCATGGATCCGAATCTGCAAACGGGAGCTCTTTCTGGATACGGGGATCCGCTTCCCGGGGCGCGTCTGGTACGAGGATCTGTGTACCACACCGAAGTTGTTTTTAGAGGCAAAATCTATTGTTCTGCTGGATGACGTTTTTTACTATTATCTTTTGCGTCAGGGCTCTATCATGCGCAACTCCAATCTGCGCCGGAATCTGGAAATACTGAATGCACTGGAGACTGTGCGAAGCTATTACGAAGAAAAGGGTGTTCTTCAGACATTTCTGCCCCAGCTTACAGTCCTGAGTGTGGACGATTGCTGTGCCGCAGCCCAGCGTGTTCTGATAGCAGATCCAAAGGCGGATTACCTGCCCGAGTTTCTGGAATATGTGAAGAAGAACTTTCCGGACTACCGGAAAGAGCCAATGCTGAAGCGCTTGGGTAAAAAGAAACTCATTCTTCTGCGCCTGCTGGAGGGAAGACACTATAAGATCGCCAGAGCTATGTTCCGTGCAGCAAATAAACTAAAATAGAAAGGCGGCAAAACCGTGTTTTCAAAGCTGAAAAATCTCAAAGGCAAAAAAGAAGGCGTTCTGGCCTGGAACACGCTGATGCTTTACGTTTTGACGTTTTCCAATCAGTTCCTCGGCCTTTTGGTAGTTCCCTATGAAACCCGGGTTTTGGCTGCGAGCTTCGGCGATCTGGGGGTCGCCAGCAAGATCATGGTTTTTTTTGAGCTTTTTATCGGCTTCGGATTTCTGCTCTCTGCAACGGAGGAGGTTTCCAAAAACCGGCAGGATGCCCAGCGGCTGAACGTAGTTTTGACCTCTGTGACGCTTTGCAAGCTGATGCTGGCGGCGCTTTCCTTGGGGATTCTTCTGATCTTGTGTTCAGTGATTCCCAAGTGGCGGGGCAGAACCGTATTTTATACCCTGTTCTTTCTCAGCTCTACGTTTACAACGCTGCTTCCGGATTTCCTCTATCGCGGTCTGGAAAAAATGTCTGCCATCACCATTCGAGCAGTCTGTATCCGGCTTTTCACAACCCTCGGAATCTTCCTGTTTCTGAAGAAACCGGAGGATATCTGGGTTATCCCGGTTTTGACTGCAGTTGGAAATCTGGGCGCTGTGTTTATCTGCTTATACGATGCCAGAAAACGCCTGCACGTTCGGTTTTGCAAGGTTCGACTTTCCGACGTCTGGCAGCGGATGAGACAAGCCTCCACCTTTTTCGTCTCTCGGATTGCTACGACGGTTTACTCTTCCATGAATCTCATTATTCTGGACTCCGTAGAACCTGAGCTTATCCCGAAAGGGCTGGAAATGGTCAAAAATCCTGTCCGTTCCTACTATAACGCGTCCGACAAGCTGATGGATACGGGAAAGCAGGCGTTGCAGCCAATCTCAGACAGCCTCTATCCCTATATGGTCAATCACCGTGATTATCGTCTGGTAAAAAAGGTTCTGCTGATTCTGGAACCAATCATTTTTGTGTTCTGTGCCGGGATCTTTGCGATTGCCCCCCAGTTCTGCGAGTTTGTCTTCGGAGCAGCTTACACTTCGGCGGGTATGGCGCTTCGGGTTATGCTGCCTGCGGCAGTGGTGCTTCTGCCCAGCTATATCTGCGGCTTCCCGATGCTTTCCTCCATGGGGCTGGCAAAGCACGCCAATTATTCCACCATCTTCGGCTCTGCGATCCATATGATCGTTCTGGCAATTCTCTATTTGACCGGAAATATGAATATGATGACCCTCGGTGCGGCCATGTCCTTTACCGAGACGGTGATCCTGTGCTACCGGCTCGCGGTGATTTGGCGTTATCGGGATCGCTTAAAGGAGGATTATCATGTCGATGCTTCGTAAGCTTGCGGTGAAGGCGCTGTGTGCCGTCACGCCCATTCAGAAGAACCGTGT
>JAGAEW010000014.1 GCA_017612935.1 Oscillospiraceae bacterium | reverse complement strand
TGGAGGAGGAAGACCATGAATTCAAAGTTAGATATGCTGAAAGCCTGGGTCGCTGAGGCCCGACGCATTGTCTTTTTCGGCGGAGCCGGCGTCTCCACCGAGAGCGGGATTCCCGATTTCCGCAGTGTAGACGGTGTGTATCACCAGAAGTTCAAATATCCTCCGGAAACTATGATTTCCCACAGTTTTTTTGAGAAAAAGCCCGAGGAATTCTTTGAATTTTACAAGGAGAAAATGCTGCCTCTTGGCTTTGAGCCCAACGTGACCCACAAGGTGCTGGCCCGCTGGGAGCGGGAGGGGCGGCTTTCGGCGGTGGTCACCCAGAATATCGACGGCCTGCACCAGAAGGCGGGCAGTCAAAGGGTGCTGGAGCTGCACGGCTCCGTGCTGCGGAATTTCTGCGTCCGCTGCCACAAAAGCTACAGTGCGGAGTTTGTCAAACATGCCCCCGGCGTGCCCCGCTGTGACTGCGGCGGGATCGTCAAGCCGGACGTGGTGCTCTATGAGGAGAGCCTGGACGAGGGCGTGATGTACCGGGCCGCAAGGGCCATCAAAGAGGCGGATCTGCTGATCGTGGCGGGCACTTCTCTGACCGTCTGGCCTGCCGCCGGGATGATCCGGTATTTTCAGGGTAAGCGCCTGGTGCTGATCAACCGGGACGAAACGCCCTTCGACGACGAAGCGGATTTGGTCTTCCACGAATCCCTGGGCAGCGTCTTCCGGGAGCTGTGAGCTGTCTCCCGCGGCGGCGATGAACTTCGAGGGAAAATCTACGAATCGACCAAAAAGAAGAACGAAAAAATAGGCAATGTAGACAAACATTGGAAAATGTGAAAAAACTATTAAAAAATGATTGCATTTTTATAAAACTTGTGCTATCCTATGAGTGGAAGTTATATCATTAAAACAAAAACTGATGTCCCGTTTCTGAAGACAGTCTGAAGCGGGGAAGGCTGAGAGGGAGTTGCCTTGAGCCTGTCGGAAGGGGACGCTTTCCTTTTCAGGAGGCTGTCGGATCAAGGGCGTGCGCCCTGTTGACCCGCTGACCTGACGAGCTGAGGACCCGCTGCTCCGTCGAGGGGATGGCCTGCTGCCGCAGCAGCTCCGACGCAGGCGCTGGGAGCTGTCCCAACCGTGCAGCCGGAAGTCCCGGGGGCAGGGAATTGCGGGATACAGAAAAAATGAAAAGTGTATGCAGAATAAAATTTCGTTTATTTCCGAGCTGCCCCAAAGAAGCCGATAACAAGCTGTTAATAATTACTAAAAAATCCATTCAAATGGCATGATTTCATAGAAAAATGAAAGAAATGTGAATTAGAGATTGAAAATTGTTAAGCTTTATAGTATGATATTCAGCGGTAGAAGCATAGGATTGTCCTGTATACCCCCGGATCTGCCCGGCAGATGTGAGGGCGGGGAACAAATGCAATCTGTTGCCTCCAAAACCTGCGGCGTTTTAGTTTGGTATTTGCGGCGAAAGCTGTGAATATAAAAAATTTTAATGGAGGAAGTAAATGATGAACCTCAAGAAGCTTGTTGCTCTTGTGCTTTCTGTTGCGATGGTTTCCAGCACGTTCGTTGGCTGTGTAAACAGTGGCACCAGCAGTTCCGAGAGCACGAAAGACTCACAGAATGTCGCCAACAACACCGGTGACAGCCAACAGGAGTCCCAAGAGGAGACCGACGCCGTTTCCGAACTCGAAGCTGAGGGCTATGTGAGCGAGCTCGATGCCGACGGCAACTACGCCCGCGGCGACGACGACGAGATCTACGACAGCGTCCTCGGCGAATTCGCCAAGCTGTCCGAAAAGGCCCGTAATTCCACCGACTCCGACGAGCGCTTTGTCCTGTATGCACAGGCTGAGGCTGCCCTGCTGGATTCCGCTGTTATGATGCCCAACACCACCCGTGGCGGCACCTACACCATCTCCCGCGTTGTTCCCCGCAGCCAGACCAACGTCATGTGGGGCAACGACAGCGACCGTCTGCACACCATGCTGGTGATGAAGGACAGCTTCATCACTCCCAAAGAGCGCGATGAGCTGCTCGAAATGTGGAACAAGGCCATTGCCGGCGAAGGCACCTATGATCCCAAGGCTTACCTGACCGAGAAGGGCCATACCTTCACCGACGAGTACAACTACACCTTCTCCACCGCTCCTGTTACTCTGGACTGGCTGAACACCTCTTCCCAGTCCGACACCGAGGTTACTGTCAACACAGTTACCGGCCTGGTTGAGTACGACAACATGCTGGTTCTGCAGCCCGCTCTGGCTGAGAGCTGGGAGATCTCTGAGGATCAGACCACCTACACCTTCCATCTGCGCAAGGATGCCAAGTGGTTCACCGCGGAAGGCACTGAGTACGCTCCTGTCACTGCCCACGACTTCGTTGCCGGCTTCCAGCATATGCTCGATGCCCGTGCCGGTCTGGAAGGTCTGGCCGGCGCCGGCGGCGCTGAGATCGTGGGTGTTGACGCGTATGTGAAGGAAGGCGCTTCCTTCGAAGGCGTCGGCTACAAGGCGCAGGACGATTACACCCTCGTTGTCACCACCAGCAAGCCCGTTCCCTATTTCATGACCATGCTGACCTACTCCATCTTCCTGCCCATCTGCAAGTCCTTCTACGAGGCTCACGGCGGTGTCTACGGCCATGAGGAGTATGAGGCTGCCGTGCAGGATACCGCCAAGTACACCTTCGGCTCCAACACCGACGTTGCTTCCCAGGTCTACTGCGGTCCCTACCTGCTGCAGAAGCTGCAGCCGGATTCCGAAATCCTGCTGGTCAAGAACGACAAGTACTTCGACGCCGCTTCCACCACCTTCAAGACCATCAAGGCTGTTTACGACTCCGGTGAGAACCCCAAGGCTCTGTACCAGGATGTTGTCAACGGCGTCTACGCCGGCATGAGCCTGGGTCAGGCCTCCGGCACCCTGGAGCTGGCCAAGAAGGACGGCAACTTTGACAAGTTTGCCTACATCTCCGAGACCAACGCTACCTCCTACTTCGCAGGTCTGAACGTCAACCGCGGCACCTTCGCTCTGGCTTCCGGCGCCTGCACCTCTTCCAAGAGCGAGCAGCAGAAGGCTGATACTGTCACGGCTCTGAACAACAAGAACTTCCGTAAGGCCATGCTCCATGCCTTCGACAAGAAGACCATGAACGCTGCCAGCGTCGGCCAGGATCTGGCTGAGGCTTCCCTCCGCAACATGTACACCGCTCCTGAGTTTGTCAAGCTCGAGAAGGACTACACCGACGAAGACGGTCACACCTTCACTGCAGGCACCTTCTACGGCGAAATGGTTCAGTACTACTGTGACCAGATCGGCTGCAAGATCAACTGCAAGGACGGCGTTGACGGCTGGCACAATGCTGCCCTGGCGAAGGAATACCTCGAGAAGGCCAAGAAGGATCTCGAAGGCAAGGTGAGCTTCCCCGTTCAGATCGACGTGGTTTACTACTCCGTCTCTGATGGCAACACTGCCATGGCCAACGCTTACAAGACTTTCATGGAAGAGACCCTCGGCAAGGAGAACGTTGTGATCAACCTTGTTGAGGCTACCACCACCGACGACTTCTATGCCTGCGGCTACCGCGCTGCCAACGGCGAGGCCGGCAACTTCGATATCTTCTGGGGTTCCGGCTGGGGTCCCGACTACGGCGATCCCTGCACCTACCTCAACACCTTCGACAACGCGATCGACGGCTACATGCTGAAGGTTGAGGGCCTGTACTAATCTCCAAAAGGTTTAACAGCCTGTTAGTATCCTGCGCAAGGAGGGACTTGCGTCCCTCCTTGCATGAGGCTGGCCGCGGATCCTGCGGGATTTATCCGCGGACCTGCGGCCGTTTCATGCCCCATGGCGAAAAGCTAAGTTCTTTTCCCACGCCGGGGCATGCCCCATTTCGTGGGGGCAGAACTTAGCTTTTTGCCTGAGAAAAATACGAAAGGAGGTCGTTTTTTGGAAGCGTCAGACCGCGCCCGCTTCCAAAATGCTGAACTGTCCCATGAAAAAGTACGTGTTCAAGCGAATTCTCGCCTCCCTCTTTTCCTTGTTGGTTGTCGTGGCTGTCGTTATGCTGCTGATTTACAGCGCCATTGAGCGCAATGTTATTTTCCAGCAGGACGACATCTGGAACAAGCGCAGCAACAACGATCAGAAGATGTACGAGTATGCGCAATATCAGAAGTACGGCTATTTAAGCTATATTGACTACGGTTCCTTCCTGAAGCAGAAATATCTCGAAGAATATGGCGAGGGATATGACAGCCAGGAGAGCTTTGCGACGGATCGCAAGATCATCCAGAAGCCCAAGGAATATCTCGAGAACGCTTCGGTTCAGGACTTCATCAAAACCTACGAAGCCAAGGGCTATGAGATCAAATATCTTGAGCCCGTCGTCTCGAAGTCCGGTAAGGTCAAAAAGGGCGGCGACGCCCAGCTCCTGGCCATTCAGGAAAAGAGCGTTTTTTACCGGCTCTGGGACTACTTTTCCCACTTTATCACCGTCGAGACCACGAAGGACGTGGAGGATCCCAATCTGACGGATCGCTACGTCCGCTTTGAAAAAGACCCCTATTCCGGCCTGTTTGCCCTGGTGGGCTCCGGTACGACCCATAAATATCTGCTGTATTTTGACAGCAGCTTCCCCTTTATCCATCAGAACTGGATGCACCTCAATCTCGGCACCTCCTACACCACCTACCGCGGCCAGGAGATCACCGAAGTCATTACCACCCCGGCCGGCAAGATGAAGGCCTTCCCCCAGCAGTTCCCCAATCAGCTCGGGACCGGCGAGTTTACGAATACTGCTGTGGATTTCCACTCCCGCACCTACAACTCTGCCGCCACGGAGGCGGAGATTGCCCAGTTCGGCGACGCGTATACCGCCTATTCCATGCACAAGGACGGCCTGTCTCCCATTGGCGTTTCCTTCCTGATTGGCATTCTTGCGACTGTTCTGGCCTACCTGATCGGCCTTCCCGCCGGTATTCTGGCGGCCCTCTTCAAGGACAGGCTGGTGGATAAAATCGGAAATGCCTACATCATCTTTGTTATGGCCTGCCCCTCTCTGGCCTACATCTTCATCGTGGCTGCCCTCGGCACCCAGATTTTCGGCCTGCCCTATAAGTTTGCTACGGCGCAGTCTCTGGGCATTGCCATCATTCTGCCTGTCATCTCCATGGCGATGCGCCAGATCGGCAGCCTGATGAAGTGGGTCCGCCGTTATATGATTGACGAGATGAACGCGGATTACGTCAAGTTCGCCCGGGCGGAGGGTATGTCCGAGGGAGAAATTTATCGGACACATATTTCCCGTAACGCCATGATCCGCATCATTCACGGTCTCCCCTGGGAAATTATCTTCTGCCTGATTGGCGCCATTATCACCGAGCGCGTCTACGGCATTCCCGGCGTGGGCCAGCTCTTGACCACGGCTCTGACCAAGCATGACAACGGCGTCATTGTGGCGGCTGTCGTGTTCTACACCAGCCTGAGCCTGCTGTCTCTGCTGCTGGGCGATCTGCTGCTGATCAAGTATGACCCGAGAATTTCCCTCACCAGTGAAGGAGGTGGCGGACGATGAACGAAATGAAGAACGTCCCCCAGACTTCCGAGGATCTGTTCAAATTTATTGACTCCAATTCCATCTCCTCGGAAAAAATTGTTGCGCCCCGCTATTCCTACTGGAAGTCCGTGTTCCGCGTGTTCTTCCGCAAAAAAACCAACTATTTCCTCTTGGGTGTTCTGGCCCTTATGATGCTGGTTTCCTTCGTGATGCCCAGCTTCTGGATCTACGACCCCAACGAGAACGTTATGAACGCCGCCACCTTCAACCTGAGCCCCGTCAAGGCCATGAAGTATTTCAATAACGGCGCTTTCAGCTTTAAGTGGTGCCTGGGCACCGGCTCCCTCGGCAACTCCATCTTCTACGGCATTATCGCCTCGGCCCGGACCTCTCTGCTGCTGGCCTTTATCGTTGCCGCCATCAACATGACCGTCGGCATTTTGATCGGTTCCGTCTGGGGGTATGTGAAGAAGCTGGACATGATCCTGTTGACGATTTACAACATCATTGCCAATGTTCCGGGTCTTCTGGTGTTGACCGTTCTGGTTTACGTCATCGGTCAGGGCTTCTGGTCCTTCATCTTTGCCATGACCGTCACCGGCTGGCTGGGCATTGCCTTCTTCTTCCGCAACCAGGTTATGATTATCCGAGACCGTGAGTACTCTCTGGCCTCCCGCTGTCTGGGCACTCCGGTGCGCCGCATCGTCAGCAAGAACGTCCTGCCCTTCATGGTTTCCGTGATCGTGACCCTCCTGGCAACGGACCTGCCCGCAACCATCAGCTCTGAGGTCTTCCTGTCCTATCTGGGTCTGGGCATGAGCGCCACGGTTCCCTCTCTGGGCCGTATGATCCAGCAGGGTCAGACTGCCTTTATGACCTTCCCCTGGGCCTTCTGGCCTCCCGTTGCGGTTGCCGCGACCTTAACAATTATTCTGTATCTTCTGGGTCAGAACCTCGGCGACGCTTCCGACCCGAGAACCCATATGTGATGAGGTGAGAAACAATGGAAAATAATAATAAGAAGGTTCTCCTCTCATTAAGGAATGTTGTGGTCAAGTTCAACGTCCGCGGCCGTATCCTGACGGCCATCCGCAACGTCTCTCTGGACGTCTATGAAAACGAATCCCTTGCCATTGTCGGCGAATCCGGCTCCGGCAAGTCTGTTCTGACCAAGACCTTTGCCGGTATGCTGGATTCCAACGGCTTCATTCCCGAGGGCACCATCATCCTGTCGGACGATGAGATTTCCCAGACGGATGTTCAGCTCACCGGCAGCAATATGAGCCTGTTCAACCGGGTGTTCAAGAATCTGAATCAGTATTCCACCCTGGAGCGGGGCGCCGAGGAGTACAGAGCGATCCAGGCCAGGGAAGAGGCCATCCGGCACGCCAAGTCTCTGACAGAGGCGGAGGAGGAGGATTTCGCCGCCCGCATGAAGGAGCTCAAGGATCAGAGTATTGATTCCCGTAACTACCTGATGACTCTGGACAAGCACGCCGACACGGATGAGTACATCAAGTGCGAGGCTAAGATCAAGGATCTGGAGCGGCGCATGGATGCGCTGGAGGATGAAAAGTCCGATCTGGTCAAGAAGCGCGTGGCAGAGTATCAGTCCAATCCCGCGCAGGTGGAAAAGGACAAGCGGGAAATTGAGGAGCTCAAGATGCTGCGCCAGAAGAAGATTTCCACGCCCGATCAGGCGGAGAATCCCAATGGCCTGTCCGACAAGATTCTGGAGCGAAATCGAATTCTGGCCTATGAGGTGCTGCTCTCCATCGGCCGTTATCCCCTCAGTTCCCGTAGACGTTCTGCCAGCAAGATCGAAAGAGCTCTGAAGATTGCCATGACCGAGGGCGCCGATCTGGACAATTCCGAGGTTCGCAACAAGCTCTTTGAGGTTGCCGGCTTCCGCGTGGAGTACCGCTCCTACGAAGAAGAAACCCAGACCCTCCACGGCTATGCCATCATCGACTGTGCCAAGGTCAAGCATACCAAGGACTGGCAGCGCATTCGCGGTACCCGGATTGCCACCGTTTTCCAGGATCCCATGACCTCCCTCAACCCCATCATCCCCATCGGCAAGCAGATTATGTCGGTGATTCTCAAGCACCAGAAGTGCTCCAGGGAAGAGGCGCGGAAGCGTACCATTGACATCATGGGCAAGGTCGGCATCCCGGATCCCGAGTCCCGCTTCAATGACTATCCCTTCGAGTACTCCGGCGGTATGCGTCAGCGTATCGTTATCGCCATCGCCCTGTCCTGCCAGCCCAAGATCCTGATCTGTGACGAGCCCACCACCGCGTTGGACGTTACGATTCAGGCGCAGATTCTGGAGCTGATCAAGAAGCTGCAGAAGGAGCTGGGCTTCACCATCGTCTTCATCACCCACGATTTGGGCGTGGTTGCGAACATTGCCGAGCGCGTGGCCGTGCTCTATGCCGGTCAGATCGTCGAGACGGGCACCGTCGAGGAGATCTTCTACGAGCCCAAGCACCCCTATACCTGGGCTCTGCTGTCTTCCCTGCCTCAGCTCTCCGAGCGCGGCACGGAGCTGTTCTTCATCCCCGGCACGCCTCCGAGCCTGTATAACAAGCTGGTGGGTGACGCCTTTGCCCCCAGAAACCAGTATGCGATGGCCATTGACCTGAAGGAAGAAGCTCCTATGTTCCAGGTCAGCCCCACCCACTTTGCCAAGACCTGGCTGCTGGATCCCAGAGCGCCTAAGACCGAACCCCCCATGAATATTCAGAATCTTCACGAGAAGATTGAAAAGACCCACGTCAGTTTCGAGAATTAAGGAGGCGACATGATGGAAAAAAATGATAAAAAAGTCCTGTTGTCCATTCAGAATCTGGACGTAGTCTTCGGTCGCGGCAAGAAGACCTTCAAGGCCATTGATAATGTCAGCTTTGACATCTACAAGGGTGAGACCCTTTCTTTGGTCGGCGAGTCCGGCTCCGGCAAGACCACCATCGGACGTGCCATTATTCGAATCAATCCCTGCTCTGCCGGCGCGATTTACTACGACGGCAAGAAGATTTCCGGCAAGCTTTCCCGCAAGGACGACCGGGAAGTAGTCCGCAAGATCCAGATGATTTTCCAGGATCCCGCCGCCTCCCTGAATGAGCGCGCTACCATCGACTACATCATCTCCGAGGGCCTCTACAACTTCCATCTGTACAAGGATGAGAAGGACCGTGTGGCCAAGGTTGAGAACATCGTTAAGGAAGTCGGTCTTTTGCCCGAGCATCTGACCCGTTATCCCCACGAGTTCTCCGGCGGACAGCGTCAGCGTGTCGGTATGGCTCGTTCCTTCGTCATGGAGCCTGAGTTTATCATCGCCGACGAGCCCATCTCCGCGCTGGACGTGTCCATCCGCGCCCAGGTTCTGAACCTGATGAAGAAGTTCCAGAAGGAGCGGGATCTGACCTATCTCTTCATTGCCCATGACTTGTCCATTGTTCGCTTTATTTCCGACCGAATCGTGGTTATTTACAAGGGCAGAATCATGGAGATTGCAGAGTCCGAAGAGCTCTTCGCCTACCCCCTGCATCCCTACACCAAGTCTCTGATTTCCGCCATTCCCATTCCCGATCCCAAGATCGAGAAGGAAAAGAAGCTCTTTGTCTACGACAAGAGTATGCACGACTACTCCACGGAGCAGCCTTCCCTGGTGGATCTCGGCAACGGACACATGGTGTTCGGCAGCCCCTCTGAGATCGAGAAGTACAAGAAGATCCGGTTCGGCTAAATCAAACAAATGAACAACCAGGCAGGACGCCTGTCCTGCCTGGTTGTAGTTTCAGGCGGCGGCTTCGTTCGGCTTGAAAATTCACTCTTGCAGGAGCGCGGCAACGCTGCTTTGGCGTTGCCGCTGAATCACACCATGAAAGTTAAAAACAATTCTCCCCTGGAGCCCAGCGCCCGGAAAAAGCGGATGCTTTTTCGGCTTGCGTATGTTTTTGCGGTTCTCCTGGTCGCAGGAGCCCTGTTTCTGGTCTATCAAAAAGCGACCCATGCAGAGCCCGGCCTGTATGCCATTGAGGCAAACCAGGACAGTCATGTGCCCGGCTATCAAAACGGAGTTTCCCTGCAGCACTACTTCTCCGGCAACTCCCTCCAGATCCGATACAGCATCAAGACCCTGACAGACGCTTATTCCACGGCCCTCAAGGATGTCTATCGGCTGTTAGACAACAGCGAAATTTATTCCGACTGGGTGAACCTCGCCAGTATCAACCGCAACCGGGGTCAGGAGCTCATTGTGTCCCCGGAGCTCTATGAGCTGCTGCGGCAGACGGACGCCCTGAGCCGCCGGGAGGGAAGCTGCTATAATCTCTATGCCGGCGCCCTCTACGCTGAGTGGGAGGCGCTGCGGTTTCTGTTGGAGCCCGCGAAAGCAGATCCGGTCTATGACAGCGATGAGGCAGCCCGGCTCGAGCGCCTGCGGGCGGCAACGGCGGATCTGTCCAATTTCTCCCTGGAGTTTCTGGACGACGAGGCCTGCAAGCTGCGCTTTACGGTGGATCCCGCTTATTTGAAGCTGCTGGAGGAGCTGGAACTCTCGGACGTTCCGATTCTTGACCTCAACTTGCTGGAGGACGCCTTCAAGCTGCAACTGGTGGCAAAGTGTCTGGAAGAGCAGCACTTTGACTGCGGCTATCTCTGCACCGACGACGGTCTGGCCCTTGCCCTGTCAGCCTTCGACCAGCCAGGCAACTTTACCCTTTACGGGCTGGGGGAGGACGGCGTGGCGGTCACGGCCCTCAGCCCTGTGTCGGCCGGCTCCGCCGCTGTCAGTCTGCGGAACTTCCCGCTGGAAGGGGAGGAGGGCTACTATTCCGTGCAGCTGGATGGAAAGTCCCTGCTGCGAAGCCCCTGGCTTCCGGCAGACGGGCAGTATCAGAATTTGCTGCTCTCGGCCCTTGTTTGCAGCAAGAAGCAGTCTCTTGTGGACAGCGTCTATTACAGCTTGCAGCTCGCCGCTGCAAAATCTGCCGCGGCCCTCAGGGATTTGACTTCGTCCCATGGGGAATTTGAGACCTCACTGTTGCTGCAGGATGGGTCGAAAACCATTTGGTCCGACGCCAAGGGGATTCTTGTCAATGAACAGGCCGGCTTCCGGCTGGAACCCTGTTCCGCGCTCCGGTGAATCCGCCTGACGCTGCCTCAACTTTTGACAGAGAGCCTTTTGAACGAAAAATGAGAAGCCGTTTTTCACGACTTCTCATTTTTCGCTGCGGGACCTGCTGCCGCCCGCGCTGATTCGTATCAGACACAGCCCGTTAAGCCTTCTCTTTTTGGGGGCGGAACACATAGTAGCGCTGCCCTACATAGTTGACTCCGCAATAGATAAACGTACAGGCCAGCATTACGAGGCTGTGCCGAAACAGCGTTGGGTCCGTTCCCTTTGCAACAATGCCCTGAATCCAATCCGCAAGCGCCACAAAGAAGGGCAGCGTAATCAGATACTCAAACACCTTGTAGAGCAGAACCTTTGCCAGCAGATAACTCAGACCCACCGAGGCTGCGAATTTCAGCGGCCACAGCTTTGAAATGTTCAGGTCCCGGAAGGTTACATAGCGATTGAGCAGGAAGGAAATGCTTGTTTGCATCGCAAATTCAATCAGCAGGCTGGCGTCCGTTCCTACCTTGAACATCAGATGCAGCACCAGCATGACGGCATTGCAGATGCCGTAATTCAGAATTCCCAGCCCCACATAGAGCCAGAAGGTTTTATCCATGATTCGTTTCAGTTTCATCATTCGGGTTCTCCACTTCGTACATCAAATCCAAATCAACAACTGTGTCGATTCCGTCTACGGTTCCGACGGAGGAAAACTGCCAGAAGGCAGTCTCCCGGGGAAAGCTCTGGTAAGCCTGATACTCCGCAAGCCAGAACGCATATTCTGTCAGCTGGCTCAGCTTCATAATGGTATATCCGTATTGCTGGTTGAAGTAGGCGCCGGCCTGATAGCCCCCCTGGGAAATCGTCTGGCAGAAGGCCGCCGCATAACCCGACACCGCCGGGCTTGCCTTGCCTGCCGTACGGCCGTCCTCCGCCTCCTCCCAGTCAAAAAACACGGGGAGCTCCAGCTCGATTCCGTCGAGCATTTTAAGCACCCAGTCCGCTTCCTGCCGGGCCTCCTCCGGGGAAAGGGCCTGGGAATAAAAGTAAACGCCAAGCTTCAGGCCCGCCTCTTTGGCCTCCACATAATTTCTGGCAAAGGAATCGTCTGCCCGGATATTCCCGACGGAATACCCCCGGTAGCCGACCCGGAGGATCGCAAAGTCCACGCCGTCGGCCCGGACCCGTTTCCAGTCAATCTGCCCCTGATGATCTGACACGTCAACCCCCAGAAGCGCTCCGGGGTAGCTAACACGTCCCTTTTCGTCCAGCGTAAAGTCGTCCCGGTTCCGCGCATTTCGCAGAACAGCAGGCGACAACAAACCGGAAGCGTGCTTGTTTTCGACCACTGTCAGCAGTATCAGTACCAGCGCCAGGATGAAAACCGGCAGGATCCATTTTATCTTCACGGCGTGGCCCTCCAAATTCCATAATCGTGTTGATTATATCACAGGAGATCCAAAAATCCAACTCCAAAAATTTTTTTATTGTATTTTTGTCCGCTTTGTTGTAAAATAACTTCACGTTTTGAGGGATTTTCTGTCCAAGCGCCAATCAAAAATAACGGAGGTCTGACATGGCTGATCAGTCATATACCAGTTTAGAAGAACAGTTCCGGCAGGACCGGATGCTGGGAAGGGCGCAGCGCCGCAGGCGCTGCCTGAAGGTGATCCTCCCGTCTGTGCTCATTCTCTGCATCCTGTTCGGAGCACGCTTCCTTTTGCGAGAGCCCCCGCAGGAGGCAAGCCCTGTGGAAGAAAGCGCCCTGCCGGCGCCGGGGACTGCCTCTGCAACCATCAACTTTGTCGGCGATATCAATCTGGACCGGAGCATGATGGATGCGTTTCTTGTCGGCACGGACTATGACTTTTCTCCCCTCTTTCGGCGAATTACCACACGGCTCTCCGCCGCGGATCTGACCGTGGGCAATTTTGAAGGATTTCTCAGCGAGGCAGACAAAACCGCCGACCACGCCTATCCTCCCGCCCTGCTGCAGGCCCTCTACGGCGCAGGCTTTGACATCCTCCAGACAGCCAATTCCTACAGCATTCAGAACGGAATCGGCGGTCTGAACGCCACAAAGCAGGGAATCCTTGCCGCCGGCTTTGACGCGCTGGGAACCTGGACCTCCGCCGAGGACCGCGCCGAGAATGGGGTCCTGATTCGGGAAGTCAACGGCATACGCTTTGCCTTTCTGGCCTTCACGAAGGGCCTGAACAACCTCCGCCTGCCCCAGGGAGCAGAATACTGTGTCAACCTGCTCTACAAGGATTATGATACAAATTACACCGAATTGGACAAGGCTTCCATTCAGGCTGCCGTGGAGCAGGCCCGTTCCTGTTCTCCCGATGTTATCATTGCCATGGTTCACTGGGGCAGCGAATATGAACAGACTGTCGCCAAGTCCCAGAAGGACGCGGCAAAGCTGCTCTTCGAAAGCGGCGTCCACGTCATTATTGGCTCGCACTCCCATTTTGTCGGCCCAATGGAGCTCACAGACCGGGAACTTTCCCCGGGCTCCGGCGGAAATTTCATTGCTTACAGCCTCGGCGATTTTATCTCCGTTGCGGACAACAGCGCCGCCCACAGCGGCTGCGTCCTCTCCCTCGACTTTCGGAAGAACGGAAATGATGTCACAATCCATCAGGTGCAGTACACGCCGACCTACTCTGCATCTCCCTCTGAGGAGCTCGGAATCAAAGGCTACGAGCTGCTTGATACGCCGGACGCGATCCGCTTTTATGAGGACGGCTATTATGACCGGGTCTCGGAAAAACTCTATGGGCTTTTGGTTTCAGAAGTCCAAAAAATGCAGGAGCAAACCGGGCTCGGCGCATCGCAGGCAAAAAACAAAGGCTGAAAACAGCGGGCTCCGTGGGATGGAGCCCGCTGTTTTTCGGTACAAAATTATTCCGCGGAAATGAGATAGTAGTAGACCGGCTGGCCGCCGTTAATCAGGCTGATTTCGGCGTCGGGGCAAAGCTTCTCAAAGATCTTGAGGGTTTTTTCCGCTGTTTTTTCGTCAATGTCCTCGCCGTAGAAGATCGTGATGATCTCCTTGCCCTCGCCGGCAATTTTCTCTGCCAACCCCTTGAGAAGGCTGTTGACATCCCGGCTGGTACCGAAGAGGGCCGAGCCGTAGAGGGCCAGATAGTCCCCCTTGTGGATGGCAAAGCCATCAAAATCGGAGTTGCGGGCGGCATAGGTGATCTGCATGGTGGAGACGTTGTGACGCGCCTCCCGCATGGTCATCAGATTGTCCTCCACCGATGCCTCCGGGTCAAAGGCCAGCATGGCGCTGATGCCCTGGGGAATGGTGCGGGAGCGGACCACCACGACCTGCTTCTCCGTCAGAGGCTGGGCCTGCTCGGCCGCCATAATGATGTTCTTGTTATTGGGGAAGACAAACACGGTCTCAGCAGGGGTATGGTTGATGGCCATTGCAATGTCCTGGGTGGAGGGGTTCATGGTCTGCCCGCCCTTGATGACCTGATCGGCGCCGAGATCTTTGAACACAGAGCTCAATCCATCGCCGGCGCAGACCGCCACCATGCCGTACTTCTTTTCCGCAGGCGCCACCTGATTGTTCCGCTCCGCCTCGGAGAGCAGCTTCTCGGTGTGCTGCAGGCGCATATTCTCAATTTTAACCGTGACAAGACCGCCGTAGCTCAGGGCCTTTTCAATGACCTCGCCGGGATGGTTCGTATGTACATGAACCTTGATGATCTCATCGTCTTCCACGAGAACCAGGCTGTCGCCCATGCTGTCGAGCCAGCTGCGCAGGGCCTCGGGGTCGCCGTCGTTGTCCCGGGAGACAATGAACTCCGTGCAGTAGCCGAAGGTAATATCGCCGGTGGAGAAGTCGGAAAAGTTTGCCTCTTCCCTGGCTGCGGTCTCCTGACCGCCCTGGGGGGCAATCACGTCCTCCCCCCGCAGGGAGGAGAGCATCGCTTCGAGAATCGAAATCCAACCCACACCGCCTGCGTCCACAACGCCGGCCTTCTTCAGCACCGGGTTCTGGCTCATGGTGTTCTCCAGGGCGATTTTGCCCGCACCAATGGCGGACTGCAGGGCAAACTCCACATAGTCGTTCTCCTTGACCGCCTCCTGGGCCCCGGCAGCAGCCAGACGGGCCACGGTGAGAATGGTGCCCTCCGCGGGCTTCATCACTGCCTTGTAGGCGTTTTCCACACCGCATTGCAGGGCAGCGGCAAAGCGGGCTCCGGTGGCTTCCTCCACTCCCTTCAGCTCTTTGGCGATGCCCCGGAAAAGCAGGGAGAGAATGACGCCGGAATTGCCCCGGGCTCCCCGGAGCAGGGCAGAGGCGGTGATGTCCGCCGCCCGGGTCAGGCTGGGGTCCTCCGCCTGCTTGAGATCGGCCACGGCATTGTTGAGGGTCATGCTCATATTGGTGCCGGTATCGCCGTCGGGCACGGGGAAGACGTTCAGCTCGTTTATGTGATTTTTTTGAATTTCAATGGCAGCAGCGGCGCTGATTACCATGCGCCGGAATGCTGCGCCGTCAATCGTCTGTCTCAACGCTTATTTCCCTCCGTTATGCGCCGACGATCATGGAGTCGATGAATACGTTCACGTCTCTGACTTCGGTTTCTGTAGTTTTTTGGACGACATAGCGGACCTCGGAGATAATGGAATCCGCCACAGCCGTCAGATTGATGCCATGGTCTACCATGATGTGCAGGTCGATGGAAATGCTGTTGTCCTCATGGAAATTGACAAGGACGCCCTTGCCCATCGCCTCGCGGCGGAGCAGATGTACCAGTCCGTCTGTCATGGAGCGAACAGCCATTCCCTTAACGCCGAAGCAGTTGGACGCAGCCATGCCGACGATATTGGTGAATACACTGTTGCTGACGGTGATTCCGCCCTTTTCAGTTTGCATCTGAATCATAGGATAACCTCCTGTCGCTGCTTGATTGGGGCTTTGCGATTTCTGTTTCTTATGATATTGTAACCGATTTGAAGCAAATATACAAGCATTATTTTTGCAGCTTCCGCAGCCGGGCTTCGCTCTGTTCGAGCTGGGCCAGCAGCTTACGGCTCTGCTCGAGCTTGTCCCGCTGGGCCTGAATGACAGCTTCCGGGGCGCGGGAGACAAACTTCTCGTTGGAAAGCTGGGCCTCGGCCCGGGCAATTTCCTTGCGGGCAGTCTCCGTTTCCTTCTCGATGCGGGCCAGCTCCTTGTCCAGATCCACCAGCTGGGCCAGGGGCAGATAGAGCTTGGCCTCGGCGGTCACGCACTGGGCCATGTCTTCATGGCCCTCCGGCTCTTCCCCGGACACGATGACCCGCTCGGCATAGGCCAGCCTTGTGATAAAGGGAGCGCCTTCGGTAAACACGTTCTGCTTGTCCGTGACCACATAGAGGTCCGCCTTCTTGGAGGGGGGCACGTTCATCTCGGCGCGGCGGTTGCGAACCGTGCGGATGGCCTGCATAACAGACTCCATGTGCTGCTCCTCGGTGGGATAGCTCAGGCCCTCATCGTATTGGGGCCACTGCGCCACAATCAGAGCCTCCCCCTCGTGGGGAATGGCCTGCCAGATTTCCTCGGTGACAAAGGGCATAAAGGGGTGCATCAGCCGCAAAATCTGATCGAGCACATAGAGCAGCACCTGCTGGGCAGTCTGCTTTGCCGCTGCGTCCTCGCCGTAGAGGCGGGCCTTGGTGAGCTCGATGTACCAGTCGCAGTAATCGTCCCAGATGAAGTCGTAGATTTTCTGGATTGCCACGCCCAGCTCGTACTTCTCCATGTTCTCGGTGGCCTCCCGGATCGTCCGGTTTAGCTTGGAGAGAATCCAGCGGTCGGCAATCTCCAGCTTCTCCCGGGCGGGCAGCTCATTCCGATCCAGCTCCAGATTCATCATTACGTAGCGGCTGGCGTTCCAGAGCTTGTTGGCAAAGTTTCGCATGGCCTCGCAGTGCTCCACATAGAAGCGCATATCGTTGCCGGGGCTGTTGCCGGTGATCATGTTCATCCGCAGGGCATCGGAACCGTAGCGGTCGATCATTTCCAGGGGGTCGATGCCGTTGCCCAGGGACTTGGACATCTTGCGGCCCTTGTCGTCCCGCACCAGGCCGTGGATCAGGACAGTGTGGAAGGGCGGCATCTTCGTGTGTTCGCAGGCGGAGAAGATCATGCGGGCC
>JAGAEW010000093.1 GCA_017612935.1 Oscillospiraceae bacterium | reverse complement strand
TCTGAAACGGGCAATCTATTTGACAAACGGCAGGTGGATGGTGTATAGTATAAGGTGCTATTTTGGACACTTTCGCCTGCGGAGGAGCTGCAGCACGGGATACTGCTGTGCCGCACCGCAATGGAGGGCTTCATAATGAAACTGGAACAGCAACAGACCATGAAACGCAAGCCGGTGCCAGACCCGCATCAGCACACGGTTTCCGGCGGCGTGGTGCACCTGATTTGGCGGCTTATTTCCATTATTCTGGCAGTGACCCTGTTTGTGGGCATTGCAGGCGGCGTTGCGGCCATGCGGGTTTATACCAAGGGAATGGCCTATCTGAAAGAGGACATTGAACCCAATGCCCACTTTAATCTTGACGGTGTGCAGCTCAATCAGTCCGCTTTCATTCTGGCAAAGAACAAAGCAGGGGACTATGTGGAGCTGCGGCAGCTTTTTGCCGCGGAAAACCGGGTCTGGGCGGACTTTGACGAGATCCCGAAGGATATGATTAACGCGACGGTCGCCATTGAGGATAAGCGCTTCTGGGAGCACGACGGCGTGGACTGGATGCGAACCCTCGGCGCCTCGGCCAATATGTTTATCGGCGGATCCCAATTCGGCGGTTCCACATTGACCCAGCAGCTCATCAAAAATCTGTCCGGGGAGCGGGATGTGACGGTTCGCCGGAAACTGATGGAGATTTTCCGGGCCATGGACCTGGAAGAAAAGTACACCAAGGAAGAGATTATTACCTGGTATCTCAATACAATCTATCTCGGAAACTATCTCGGAGAGAACGCCTACGGCGTCAAAAGTGCAGCTAAGGTGTATTTTGGAAAAGAGCTGAATCAACTGACGACCAAGGAATGCGCCTGCATCATCGGCATTACCAACAATCCCTCCCTTTATAACCCCTATTATCGGCCGGAGAATAACGAGGAACGCACGCAGTTGATTTTGCAGCAGATGTTTGAACAGGGCTATATCCCGGACCGGGAGAGCTTTCATCAGGCCAGCGAGCAAAAGCTGGAGTTCAAGCACGGACGGGATGAGGATCAGAAATTCACTTGCTCCAGTTGCGGCCATACCGATGTAATTGCAAACTATGTAGCAGCGGGAGA
Source organism: Oscillospiraceae bacterium (assembly GCA_017612935.1). GTDB lineage: Bacteria > Bacillota > Clostridia > Oscillospirales > Oscillospiraceae > JAFRPC01. The sequence goes on along the minus strand of JAGAEW010000093.1, from coordinate 3,297 downwards.
TTTCTATGCCTGCCCTGTGTGCGGCGAAAAAAATCACTTTGCGGAGGAAACTGAGGATTACTATTCCTATTTTGAGGATCAGGTGATTGCGGATGTCACCCAGGACCTGGCAGAGCTGAAGGGAATTACCCCCTATGCTGCAAACCAGATGGTGATTACCGGCGGCTTCCGAATTTATTCCACCATTGATCTGGAGGCCCAGGCAAAGGTAGATGAGATTTACCAGGATGTGGAAAACATTCCAAAGACCTATCCCTCCAAGCAATTTGAAAACGGCAAGCCCAAGCAGCTTCAGTCCGCCATTGTCGTGGTGGACAACAAAACGGGCGACATTGTTGCCATGGCGGGGGGCGTCGGGAAAAAAGAGGGCAGCCTGACCATGAACCGTGCTGTCAGCCGCCGGGCTCCCGGCTCCTCCCTCAAGCCGCTGACGGTTTACAGTCCCGCCCTGGAGATGGGGCTGATTACGCCGGGGTCGCCCTATCAGGACAGCCCCTTTATGAAGCTGAACGGCGAGGACTGGCCGAACAATGACGGCAGCAAGCCCAACGGAGAGTGGATGCTGGCAGTCAACGGTCTGGCCCGCTCGCTCAATACCGTTGCAGTCAAGGTTCTTGACAGCGTTACGCCCCAGAAGAGCTTCCAGTTTGCCAAGGAAAGATTTGAACTGAACAATCTGAACGAAAGCGGCGACATCGGCTATGCGCCCTTGGGTCTGGGCCAGTTGACCGACGGGCTGAGCGTCCGGGAGATGGCGAATGCTTACGCAAGCTTCCCCAACGGCGGCGTTTTCCGCAAGGCGAGGACCTATACCCGGGTAGAGGATGCCAACGGCAATCTGATCCTGGAGAATCACCAGCTCTCCCATGAGGCCCTGAGCGCCCGGGCCAACTGGTATATGCTCTATATGCTCCGTTATGCCTGCACCCCCGGCAACGAGGGCACCGGTTACGCTGCAAGTATTGAAAACGTGCCGGTGGCCGGTAAAACCGGCACCTCCAGCAACAACTGGGACCGTTGGTTCTGCGGCTTCACTCCGCGATACACCGCAGCCGTCTGGTGTGGCTACGATATTCCGGAAGAGCTTCACATGGTGGCCGGCGGAAACCCCTCGGTCCGCCTCTGGAAAACGGTTATGAGCAAGCTGATGGAGGGGATGAAGCCCGAGGAAATCGGAGACTTTGAGCAGAAAACCGGCGAGCGCTTCTACCAGGTTTATATCTGCAGCCGGACCGGCCTGCTGGCGGGTTCCAAGTGCGTGGGAAAGCCGGTCAGTCTGTTTGCCTCCGACATTCCCGCGAAGACCTGCAACGCGCACTTTGACTTCAAAATTCAGGCCTGCTATCCCAACGGGAAAGACGGAGCCTTCTACTGTGCCACCACAGACTGCATTCTCTATCAGAAAATTGTGAGCGGCTCCGAATTCCAGAAGTTGGCGGAGCAGCATCCGGAGCTGAAGGAATATGCCGCGAACACCGTTGAAGACAAGACGCTCTACCTGACGACCCAGTATGAGAATTATGAACCGACCTTGCAGGACGCCCTGCAGTGGTACGGAATCACAGACTGCCCGGTGCATAGCCATGAACGTCTGCTTGAGCTGCAGAGCGCGGTTCTCCGCGCACTGACAGGGGTAGGCTCAAGCACCGACGGAGATTCGGATTCTGACGGGGGTGAGACCCCCAAGCCGGGAGAACAATAAAAAACAGCCCGGACAAGGGAGAAAAAGACAATGTGGATTTCTGACCAATGGAAGGAATATGAGGTCATTGATGCCTCGGGGGGGGAGAAGCTGGAGCGATGGGGGAATTTTATCCTCCTGCGCCCGGACCCCCAGGTAATTTGGAATACCCCCAAAAAAGACCCGAGATGGCGCAAATTCGATGCCCGTTACGCCCGTTCCAATACGGGCGGCGGACATTGGAACGAGCATCGTCTTCCAGAGCACTGGGACCTGCACTATCGAGAGCTGACGTTTCTGATTAAGCCTATGAATTTCAAGCATACGGGGGTTTTCCCGGAGCAGGCGGTCAACTGGGACTTCATTCGCGATACCATTCGCGGGGCGGGCAGACCGATCAATGTGCTGAACCTGTTTGCATATACCGGCGGAGCCACGCTGGCCGCTGCCGCGGCAGGCGCCAGCGTCTGCCATGTGGACGCCGCCAGGGGCGTGGTTCAGATGGCCCGGGACAACGCCAGAGCCTCGGGGCTGGAAAATGCTCCGATCCGCTGGATTGTGGACGACTGCGGAAAATTTGTGGAACGGGAACAGCGGCGCGGCAAGCATTACGATGCCATTATCATGGATCCTCCCTCCTACGGAAGAGGACCCTCCGGCGAGATCTGGAAGCTGGAAACAAGCCTCTGGCCCTTCCTGGAGCAAGTGAGCCGCCTCCTCTCGGAGCATCCCCTGTTTGTGCTGGTCAACTCCTATACGACCGGCCTTGCCCCCTCCGTGGTAGGCTATATGCTCGACAGCATTCTGAGCACCCGCTTCGGCGGTCACACCGAATCCCGGGAGCTGGGGCTTCCGGTCACAAATTCCGGCCTGTGCCTGCCCTGCGGCGCTACGGGGCGGTGGATTGCCCCTGTGTAAACCCGGAATGGAATTCGCATTCATAAGCATAAGGAGAAGCTATGTCAAGCCTGATTACGACAGAACAGTTAAGCTTTACTTACCCCCCCTCCGGGGAGCGGCTGGCGCTTCCGGTCTTTGAGAACTTAAATATTGAGATCGAAGCCGGCAGCTTTACTGCCATTATCGGCCCCAACGGCTGCGGAAAGTCCACCCTTGCCAAGCACTTTAACGCGGTGCTGCTTCCCTCTGGGGGAAGGGTCTGGGTGAATGGGATGGATACCGGGGACGAGGAAAAGCTGTTGGAAATACGCCGGCAAATCGGCATGGTGTTCCAGAATCCGGACAATCAGATCGTGGCGAACGTGGTGGAGGAGGATGTGGCCTTTGCCCCGGAAAATCTGGGGGTTCCCCCTTCGGAGATTCGCAGCCGGGTGGACGAGGCGCTGAAAACCGTCGGAATGTATGAGTTCCGGGAGCACGCGCCCCATCTGCTCTCCGGCGGTCAAAAGCAGCGCATCGCCATCGCCGGGGTGCTGGCGATGAAGCCGCGGTGTATCGTTTTAGATGAGCCCACCGCCATGCTCGACCCCCGGGGGAGGGAGGAGGTTATTTCCACCATCTCCCGCCTCAACCGGGAGCACCGCATCACCGTGGTGCTGATTACGCACCACATGAATGAGGCGGCGCGGGCGGATCGGGTTGTGGTCATGCATGAG
>JAGAEW010000013.1 GCA_017612935.1 Oscillospiraceae bacterium | reverse complement strand
GGAGAAGCAAAGCCCCAGCAAGCCTACTCCAACCAGAACCAGGCTCATGCGTATCACGTGTCCGCGGTCCGCCTCTCCAACCCCCCTGTCAATCACAGAAGCTACGATCAGCGGAATCAGTAATTCAAGACTTGCCTCCGCGAGTTTCAAAAGCGGTCCCAGGATACACTCCCGGCGGTAGAGCCTGAGCGCTGAAAACAGTTTCTTCATTTCTTGCATCATTTTTTGCCCTGCAGCTCGCAGTATGCAAAATAATTAGTGAGAAGTGCATTCTTGCTCATGTTCATACGGTTTTGGATTTCCTGATTTCGCGCAACAATCTCCTTGCTGTCAGCCGCGTCAACTCCCGCTCTCCAGTAGGTAGTCCCGTCATACCAGGAGAAGTCCGGGAAAATCACGTAGCCGCCGTTTTCGGAAAATGCGTCGTTGCCCATATAGTATCGTCCATCGGCGTTCAGATCAAAGAGATTAACGAGCGTGGGCAGAATATCGACGGTAGAAGTCACCTTTGTGATTTTCTGCGGGGCAATATCCTTGGAATAAATAAAGAACGGGGTGCTTTGCATCATATTGGTGTCTGAAACGCCCTTCAGCTTCATCAGGAGTTCATCATCGGTCACATAGTAGTCGCAGTGATCGGAATAGAACACCAAAACAGTATTGTCAAGGAAGCCCTCCGCCTCTAAGCGATCCATCAATTCGCCGATGAAGCGGTCTGTCTCATAGGCATGCGCATAGGCGTGAATGACCATCTCTTCCGTTCCCTCGGGCAGGAGGGCTGCAAAGTGGTCATAGTAGCTATTGGACACCTTGGAGCCAACGTAGGGTCCGTGCCCGGAAATCGTAATGAGGAAGGAGAAGAAGGGATGATCCTTGCTGGTAAACAGATCAAACGCGTTCATCAGTTGAGAATCGTAGGAATAATCCGTCATGTTCATCTCCACATAGCTGTGATACTTTTCATAGCCCCAGTTTTTGTGGATGGCTTCTCGGTCATAAACCGTGCCGGGGCTTCCATGGAAGGAGTTGGCGGTATACCCTTTTTCCTTGAAGAGCTGCGCGGCGGACAGCGGATAGGCATTTCTGGAATACATCGAGATTGAACCGCCCGACGCTGGAGAAACCATTCCTGTATTGGCCAGGTTTTCGGTGTTAAAGGTTCCAGCGGAAAGATACATGGGTGCAAAATTGTTGGTGAAATCCAGGCTTTGCTCCCGAACTGTCAGCAGATTCGGCATACATTCCTTGTTAATCAGCCATGTGTCAATGGCTTCCAGTTGAATCATAATCAGATTCTTGCCTTTGTAGATTCCCGTCATTTCATTATCCGGGTCCGGAACAATGGCTGCATAGTACGCATCCAGTTCCTCCTTCTTGTCAGAGTTCTCAAACAGATCGTAGATCCGATAGGTCAGGCAAAAGTCCCGAAAGGTATAGTGATGAAAGCCTGTCAGCATCAGACTGCGGGTGGAATCTGTGAAATTATCGTAAACGGCCTCTCTGTATTCATAATTATCCCAGTTCAAAGTCGATTCCTTTTTGAAGGACATCTTTTTGACTGCAAAAATGCCGCCTACCGAAAGCAGTAATACCAACACCCCGCAGATAATTCTGCTCCGACTGTATTTTTCCTTTCTCGGTACCAGGATACAGGCAATGATTCCGCCTGCAAACGCCAGAAGTAAACCTATTATGACAATCTTCCGAAAGTGGAAATAGGAAAGGTCAAAAAATTCCGCTCCGTCCCCGGCAAACGCAATATCGGAAAACGAAAAAAAACGATGAAAAAAGCTGAACATCCCGGCGTGGACTAAAAACAGCACACAATCCAGCAGCACAATCAGCATCTTGTAGATTTGTTTGATACGGCGCGGCAGAAGCAGCGCAACGCCGGTAACCAGCAGACTCCAGCAAAGCGTGAAGAGCAAGGGCGTTTTGTCGAACAGCGTTACATTTGACACGTCCCGGAACACCCATCGCAGCAACAGATCCATACATATGAGAATGCAGAAGAAGAGTGGAAGATAGAATTTGAAGCGGCGAAGAAGCTCAACCGTACCATGAAGCTTTGGGTATCGAATCGGCTTCATTTCATTTTGTTCTTTCCTGCGTTTCATTTCAAAAACCGCCTCCCATTTGGAGATTTAACTTCGATATGTTACCATATCCCTTCCCTTTTGTCAATCTTCCAAGGCGTATCAACGCGAATTCAGATTTCGGAAGTTGACAGTTATTCCGCTTCCTTGTATAATGAATGGCAAAGGAAGTGAACAAGATGGAACACGCGCTAATTTGAACGGAAATGCTGCTTGGGTCGGAGGAGTTGGAAAAGCTGCGCCGTGCCAGAGTTGCCGTTTTCGGTCTGGGCGGCGTGGGCGGTTACGTTGTGGAGGCTCTGTCCCGATCCGGGATCGGAACGCTGGACCTGATTGACAACGACCGGGGCGCGCTTTCCAATCTGAACCGTCAGATCATCGCACTGCACAGCACCGTCGGAATGCCCAAAGTTGAGGCTGCGGCCGCCCGCGTCCGGGATATTGACCCTGGGATTGTTCTGCATTTATATTCAGAGTTTCTATCTGCCAGCGGCAAGGGATCCGTTTGATTTTGCCGCCTATGATTACGTAGTGGACTGCATTGACACCGTCACGGCAAAACTGGACCTCGTCATGCAGTGCCGCGCTGTCGGAACGCCGATCATCTCCGCCCTCGGCACGGGAAACAAGCTCGACCCAAGCAAATTGGAGCTGGCGGACATTTATGATACCGCCGTCTGCCCGCTGGCCCGCATCATGCGCAAGGAGCTACGCCGCCGGGGCGTGGAGCATCTGAAGGTGGTCTATTCCAGATTTGTAGCGCGGGCAATCTGCCCGCCGATTTAAGGAGCCGTCATTTTTTGATTCCCTACATTGACAAACTCCCTGGAGCTACTTATAATAATTGCGTTCATCCGAAAAGATCAGCCCACAGGAGGCCACAAGCATGGAAGTC
>JAGAEW010000092.1 GCA_017612935.1 Oscillospiraceae bacterium | reverse complement strand
GTCCGGTCGGCAAGCCGGAGTGACAGTCTTGCTTACGGACGCAAATGCGGCGGAGCCGGCTCAACGGGAGAGGGCCAGCGCCAGCTCATCTTCCGACAGGGGACGGTATTCCCCCGGCGCCAGGCCAGGATCGAGGCGCAGCTTTCCGATGGACAGCCGTTTGAGGGTAAACACATGGCCGCCTACCGCCTTGACCATGAGTTTGACCTGATGCTTGCGTCCCTCCCACAGGGCAAGCCAGCCCTCGGTGACGGGGCGTTGAGGGTTTTTCATCAGGTGGTTGTGCTTGTTCGGGGGCAAAAGGGCTTTACAGGCGCCGATGGTGGTGTAGCTCTCCAGCCATGCCCGGGCCGGGAGGCTTCGGACTGCGCTGCCCTCCAGCAGAACGCCCTCCCGCATCCGGACGAAGGCGTCCTCCTCCAGACGTCCGAAGGCCCGGAAAAAATACAGCTTTTCCACATGGGATTCCGGCCGAAGCAGCAGGGGATCCAGCTTTCCGTCGTCGGTCAACAGCAGCAGACCCTCCGTGTCCATGTCCAGTCGTCCGATGGGATGCAGGCTGTGAAGCTCCGGAGGCAGCAGATCCAGAACCGTGGGGCGGGAGCGGTCGCTGCGGGCTGTCAGCAGCCCGGCAGGCTTGTTCATCATCAGGACCACTGCAGTCCCCCCTTTGCTCGGCTTTCCCCGCAGCTCCTGTCGGGTTTTCGTTTATCTATGAAGATTGTATCATATTCTGCGGTCGGATGCAAAGAAAATTTCTTTGCATCTTTGGGAAATCTATGTTATAATACCAAAATAAACGCCCGGAGCCGTGGACGGCTCAGAACTCTTTGAAAGGTTGCGATTTGCCCATGTCTGACAGCTTGTATGAACAGATGTCCGCTGCCCTGCCGGAGCTCCGCCTGCTGGCGGCCGAGCCCCTTGCAAAGCATACTTCCTTCCGGATCGGCGGGCCCGCGCAGCTTCTGGCCTGCCCCGGAAGCGAGGCGGAGCTCGCTGCGGTTCTTGCCTGGTGCAGATCTGCGGGGATAATCCCCCGGATTCTGGGAGGCGGAACCAATATTCTTGCCCCGGACGGGGAGCTGCCCGGGGTGGTGATCTCCACCCGGGGTCTGGATGCCATTACACAGAAGGAGGACGGCATCCTCTCTGCCGGCGCGGGAGTGCCTCTGGCGCGGCTGGCGATGTTCGCCCAGAAGCGCGGCCTGACGGGGCTGGAATTTGCCCACGGCATTCCTGGTACCGTCGGCGGCGGAATGTATATGAACGCGGGAGCCTATCAGGGAGAGCTGTCCCAGGTGGCCCTTTGCGCCCGTTTTCTCACCCTCGGGGGAGAGATTCAAAGGCTCAGCGGCCCGGAGCTGGGGCTGGGCTACCGCCGCAGCGCCTTTATGTCTATGGAGGGGGTGATCCTCTCCGCGGATTTCCGTCTGAGTCCCGGGGAGCCGGATGCCATCCTTGCCCGGATGCGGGAGCTGATGGAGAAGCGCAGGGCTTCCCAGCCGCTGGATTTGCCCTCTGCCGGTTCCACCTTCAAGCGCCCGGCGATGGGCTACGCCGCCGCTCTCATTCAGGAGGCGGGCTTGAAGGGCTTTCGGGTCGGAGACGCCGCCGTGTCGGAAAAGCATTCCGGCTTTGTGGTCAATTTAGGCAGGGCCACCGGCGCCGATGTTCTGGCGCTGATGGAGGAAGTCCGCAAGCGCGTCAAGGAACAATCCGGTGTCGAGCTGGAGCCGGAGGTTCGCATCTGGTAACAGGCTGCGGTGAGACAGAAACGAGGAACACGCTATGGAAGCAATTACATTGATGTCCTTCGGAGCCCTCTACGGGGTCCCTCCGGAGGCAGATACGGTGATCGGAACCCGCGGATTGCCGAATCCCTATTATGTGCCGGAGTTAAAGCAGAAAACCGGTTTGGAAGCGGCGGTCCGGAGCTATGTATTTTCCACCCCGGAGGCGGAGGCTTACTTTGAGAGCTGTCTGGGGCTGCTGCGACAGAGAATTGCCCTCTACCAAGGCTATGACAGTCCCCTTAAGGAGCCGCTGGTGATTGCCGTCGGCTGCTCCGGCGGCCGGCACCGTTCCGTCAGCATGACCCTTCGCCTTGCCGAAGCCCTGCGGGCGGAGGGGGTTGAACTGCGGGTCCTGCACCGGGATCTGAACAAGCGTCTGGAGCACTCCGCCGGGGTGGTCGCCTTTACCCGGCAGGGAGGAGAGCTGCGCTATGCCATTATCCAGTCGATTCACGGACATCACGGCTTTCCCAAGGGCCATATGGAGCCGGGAGAGACAGAACAGCAGACAGCGCTGCGGGAAACTCTGGAGGAGACAGGGCTTCGAGCCCGTCTGATTCCCGGTTTCCGGACGATGGAGCTCTATCCGCTTCCCAAAAGAAAAAACAGATATAAGCAGGTCGTGTATTATCTCGGGGAATTCAAGGGGCAAAGACCCCGTCCCCAGCCGACGGAAATTCGAAGCGTTTCTCTGCTGCCCTTCCGGCAGGCCTTGAAGCTGCTGGAGTTTGAGCCCTCCCGCAGAATTCTCTCAGAGGCCCACGCCTTTCTCAGTGCCCGGGGCGGCTGAGCCGTCCGGGCTAACATCCTAAACGAAACAGGAGGCAACACCATGTCCTTTTCCTCCGATGCAAAATCCGAACTCTGCCGGGACAAGCTGCTCCGAAAGTGCTGCGCCCTGGCGGAGGCCAGCGGCGTGCTGCTGTATTGCAACAGCGTATCCCTGGAACAAATCAAAATCGTGACCGAGAGCCCAGACTTTGCGCTTCGGCTGCCCCGCCTGTTTTATAAGGCCTTTAAGCTGGAGTTTGACGAGATTCAGGAGGGAGTGAAATCCAGCTTTGTGTTGAACGATCCGGCGAAGACAGCCCGGATCTTTGAGAGCATTGGCTACAGCCCTGCCGAGAGTATCTCCCTGCACGTCAACTACGGTCTGCTGGAGAAGGACTGCTGCCGCACGGCCTTTTTGCGAGGGGCCTTTCTGACCGGCGGCTCCGTGACGGATCCCGCCAAGCGCTACCATCTGGAGCTGGCGACCAACCACCACAAGGTCAGCCGGGAAACCAACAGTCTGTTGCTGGATCTCGGCTTTATGCCGAAGGATACCCTTCGCAACGGAAGCTCCATCCTCTATTTCAAACAGAGCGACGCCATTGAGGAATTTCTTGCCTGGCTGGGGGCTCCGCTGGCGTCCATGGGTGTGATGGAAGCGAAGATCGAGAAGAGCATGAAAAACAAGATCAACCGAATTGTCAACTGTGACAACGCCAATACCTCCAAGGTCGTCGAAGCGGCCCAGACCCAGATCACGGCAATCCGGACCCTGCGGGAGCGGGCAATTTTTGACAGTCTGCCGGAGAAGCTCCGTCAGACTGCCCTGCTGCGGGAAGAGAACCCGGAGGCAAATCTGAATGAGCTGGCGATGCTGTTCGATCCGCCCCTTACAAAATCCGCCCTGAACCACAGACTGCGCAAGCTTGTGGAGCTGGCTGCGGAATAAGACGCCGAAAGAAGGAGGAAGTCGAAAATGTCCTTTGTTCACCTCCATTTGCATACGGAGTACAGCCTACTGGACGGCGCCTGCCGCATCGGCAGGCTGATGGAGCGCGTCAGGGAGCTGGGGCAGGAAGCTGTCGCCATTACCGATCACGGCGTGATGTACGGCGTGATTGACTTCTACAAGGCCGCAAAGGCGGCGGGAATCAAGCCGATCATCGGCTGTGAGGTCTATGTTGCCCCGAGAACCCGTTTTGACAAGGTCCACGGAATCGACAATGAAAACGCCCATCTGGTGCTGCTGTGCGAGAATGAGACAGGCTACCGCAATTTAAGTTATCTGGTATCCCGGGGCTTTTTAGAGGGATTTTATAACAGGCCCCGTATCGACCTGGAGCTGCTGCGGCAGCATTCCCAGGGGCTGATTGCCCTGTCCGCCTGTTTGGCCGGGGCCATTCCCAGAAGGCTGAAAATCGACGACTATGAGGGCGCGAAGGAAATTGCCCTGGAGTACAGCCGGATTTTCGGACTGGAGCATTTCTATCTGGAGCTTCAGGACCACGGAATTGCCGAGCAGGCCAAGGTAAACCCTCTGCTGATGCGGCTGGCCCGGGAGCTGGAGCTGCCCCTGGTGGTGACGAACGACGCCCATTATCTGCGCCGGGAGGATGCCGCCACCCAGGACGTGCTGATGTGCATTCAGATGGGCAAGACTGTGGACGACCCCAACCGGATGCGCTTTGAAAGCGATGAATTTTACGTCAAATCCGAGGACGAGCTGCGGGAGCTGTTTCCCCAGCTCAACGATGCCTTTGAAAATACCCTCCGCATTGCCGAGCGCTGCAATGTGGAGTTTGAATTCGGGCACTACCATCTGCCCGCCTTTGAAGCGCCGGACGGTTCGGACTGCCTGAGCTACTTTCATAAGCTCTGCGAGGAGGGCTTTGCCGAGCGCTATCCGGACCCTCCCGCCGAATATCGGCAGCGTCTGGACTATGAGATCGGCGTGATTGAAAAGATGGGCTATGTGGAGTACTTCCTGATTGTGGCGGACTTCATCCGCTGGGCCAAGGATCAGGGCATCCCCGTGGGACCCGGCAGAGGCTCCGGCGCAGGCTCCATTGCCGCCTACTGTATGCACATCACAGAGATTGACCCGATGCAGTATTCCCTGATTTTTGAGCGTTTTCTGAATCCGGAGCGGGTATCCATGCCGGACTTTGATACGGATTTCTGTCAGGAGCGCCGGGGGGAGGTCATCGACTATGTGACGCGGAAGTACGGCAAGGACCGGGTTGCCCAGATTGTTACCTTCGGCACCATGGCGGCTCGCGGTGCGGTCCGGGATGTGGCCCGGGCGCTGAATATGAGCTATGCCGAGGCCGATGTGGTGGCAAAGGCCATCCCAAACGAGCTGCATATCACGCTGGATTCCGCCCTGGAGAAGAACCCAAAGCTGCGGCAGATGTACGAGGAGGATCCGAAGGTCAAGCGCCTGATCGACACGGCCCGGGACATCGAGGGGATGCCCCGCAACACCTCCACCCACGCCGCCGGTGTGGTCATTACCCGCCTGCCGGTTTCGGATTATGTTCCCCTGGCCCGCAACGAGGATACCGTTGTGACCCAGTTCACCATGACGACCATTGAGGAGCTGGGCCTGCTGAAGATGGACTTTCTGGGGCTGCGGAACCTGACAGTGATCGACGACGCGGAGCGCCAGATTCGTCGGCTGGAGCCGGAGTTTTCCATGAAAAACATCCCTGTGGACGACCCGGAGACCTTCGCTATGCTGGGGGAGGGAAGAACCTCCGGGGTGTTCCAGTTGGAATCCGCAGGCATCACCGGGGTTTGCGTCCAGATGAAGCCTCAGTCCATCGAGGATATGACGGCGATCGTTGCCCTCTACCGCCCGGGACCGATGGATTCCATTCCCAAGTTCATCCAGTCCAAACACAAGCCGGAAACCATCAGCTATCTGACCCCGGAGCTCAAGCCCATTTTGAACGTCACCTACGGCTGCATGGTCTACCAGGAGCAGGTCATTGAAATTTTCCGAAAGCTGGGGGGCTATTCTCTCGGCCAGGCGGACAATATGCGCCGGGCCATCTCCAAAAAGAAGCAGAACGTGATTGAGCTGGAGCGGCAGGCTTTTGTCTACGGGGACCCCTCTCGGGGTATTCCCGGGGCGGTGGCAAAGGGCGTTTCCGAATCGGCGGCTCAAAAGATTTACGATCAGATCCTGGACTTTGCAAACTATGCCTTTAATAAGGCTCATGCGGTCTGCTACGCCCGGGTCAGCTATGAGACAGCCTGGCTCAAATGCCACTATCCCCGGCAGTATATGGCGGCCCTGATGACATCCACCCTCTCCGATACGGAAAAGGTGGCGGGCTATATTGCCGAATGCCGGGAGCTCGGCATCGGGATTTTGCCCCCCGATGTAAACCACTCTGAGGATGCCTTTACGGTGGAGGGGGATAGTGTCCGCTTCGGCCTCGGAGCGGTCAAAAATGTCGGCAGGGGACTGATCCGCAAGATGGTGTCCGAGCGGCAGACGCAGGGGCTCTTTACCGGCATTGCAGACTTCTGCAAGCGGCTGAGCGACACAGAGCTCAACAAGCGGGCGGTGGAAAATCTGATTAAATGCGGCGCGATGGACTGCTTTGGCTTCCGGCGCAGCCAGCTTCTGGCGGTCTATGAATCCGTCATGGGCTGGGTCAGCAATCAGAACAAACGAAATCTTTTTGGGCAGACCAGCCTGTTCGAGGCGTTTGCGGGGCAGGACGAGGAGGAAATGAGCGTTCAAATCCCGGATATTCCCGAGCGGGATCTGTTTGAGCTGCTCAGTGACGAAAAACAGACCACAGGCCTGTATATCTCCGGCCACCCGATGGATCGCTATCGGGAGGTTCTTCAAAATACGCCGGCCGTCCCGATCCGACAGGTGACGGAGGAGGAGAGCAGCTTCCGGGACGGGGACATCACAACCGTCTGCGGTGTGATCCAGTCCGTCACCAATAAGACGACCCGAACGAACAGCGTCATGGCCTACCTGACGCTGGAGGACGACAGCGCTGCGGTGGAGGTACTGGTATTCGCGGCGGTGCTGGCCCGCTTTGAGAAGCTGCTCCTGCCGGGGGCGGCAGTGGCCCTGGAGGGCCGGATTTCCCAGCGGGATGAGAAGGCTACCCAGTTAATTGCCAACTCTTTTATGGACATCGAGGCCTATGCCAAGGCCAAGACTGCCCTCCGCCCCAGGCTGAATCGGGTCAGTCCCTGTGGGAAGCTCTATCTCAAGCTGCCCTCGGAGGACAGCCTCGAATATCAAAAGACCCGCGGAATTCTAAATATGTTTCCGGGCTCTGTTCCCGTTGTGCTGTATTTCTCGGATACCGGGATCCGCCGGGGGACGAGCTGCACCCCGGAGCGGGTGATGCTGCAGGAGCTGCAGAATCTGTTGGGCCAGGCCCAGGTGGTGGAGAAATAAACGGAGGCGACCCGGCAAGGGCTGTTGGTTTCCCTTGTGTGGCCGAAAAAAGAAGACGAATTCGGGTGAAAAAAGACTACACTTTTTTGACTATGTATGTTATACTAAGATTCAATCAAAAATGTTATAAAAACATTTTTGATTCTGCATTCCCAAATGGGGATGCAGCCCCGGACAAGGCCCGGGGGAAACTGCTGTACCATATCTCTTCTGGCAAATCAGAATGATTTGCCATCCGCGGTATGCTGCGGATGATCAAACGATTTTTCAAATCGTTTGATGGAAGAAGCGTATTATACTGTTCTGCGAAGTTTGACGGACAGAAAAGAGGGTGCCATGAAACGGAAGTTATTCGCCGGGATAATCGGTGTCAGTCTGCTCTTTTCCGGCTGCAATGCTCTGGAAAGTCATAATCTCTATGCCCTTCCCCAGCGCTCGGAGGAATATCGCTCGCTGCAAAACGCCGTGGAATCTGCGATGGGCAGCGGAAGCTTCAGCGCGCCGATGTCCGGAGCAAATCGGCAGACCATACAGCAGGCGGATCTGAACGGAGACGGTGTGGATGAAATCCTCGTGTTTTGCAAGCGCGAGGGAGAACACCCGTTGAAGGTGCTGATTTTCCGCCGCCTGGAGGGGCGCTTTGAGCAACTCAGTGCCCTGGAGGGGGACGGAACCGCCTTTGATTCGGTGCAGTACGCGCAGATTGACGGCCGGCCGGGGCAGGAGCTCCTGCTGACCCGCAGAATCGGAGAGCAGGTGCAGCAATTTTTGACGGTTTATACGATGGACGGCGCGGATGTGAAGGAAATTATGAGTACAAGCTGCTCGGCCTATTCCGTTCAGGATCTGGATGGGGACGAGCGCTCGGACATCTTTCTGCTGCGGGCTAATGCCGACGGGCCCCGGGCCTTTGCAGAGCTTTACCGCTGTCAAAGCGGGGAGCTGAGAAAGGACGCGGAATCCAGCTTGTCCACCGACGCGGATTCCGTCAAGCGTATTTTGACCGGCAATATTGCCGTGAATGTGCCGGCGGTCTTTGTTGCCAGTGCCTACGACGAGCAGAACTTGATTACCGATGTGTTTGCCCTGAAGAACAACGTCTTTTCCAATCTTACGCAGAATGATGAGAGCGGCCAAAGCGGCCAGACCGTCAGAAGCTATTACGTCTACTCTACGGACATCGACAACGACAATGTGATTGAGCTGCCCAATACCATCCAGCTTCCCAACATACCGGGCGACGAGCAGTCCATGGGTCAGTCCCGGATTCTCTGGTATAATCTGGGGCTCGACGGGGTCAGCAAGGACAAGAACAGCACCTATCACAATTTTGCGGAGGGCTGGTTTTTGTTCCTTCCGGAGGAATGGTGTCCGAATCTGGTCGTCACGAAGAGCAAGGACGGCGGCGCTCCGGAGGGGACGGTGTTTTGCCGTCTGGAGGCGGACGAAAGCCCGACCCGCCTGCTGACGATCCGCGCTCTTTCCGGCGACGCGGCCAAAAGATTCCAGCCCACGGAGGAAAGCTTCCTTCTGGTTCAGCGAGGCGAGATTAGCTATACGGCGTCCCTGAGCCCGGAGGCAGGGCTGAACGCGGAACAGCTCCGGGCAAGATTCAGCTTTATCGCGCCGGATCTCTTTCCGGAGACGGAAAAAAACGAAGAAACACAATCTTGAGAGGGATTTACAGATATGAAGAAAGTTCTGATTTTGGAGGATGAAGTCAGCATTCGCAGCTTTGTGGTGATTAATCTGCGGCGGGCCGGCTATGACGCCATTGAGGCGGGAACCGGTGCCGAGGCGCTGGAAAAGCTGCGGGAGAATCCGGATATCGGCGTGGCAATTCTTGATATTATGCTGCCGGACATCGACGGTTTCGAGGTCTGCCGTAATATCCGCGCCACCAATAAGGTGATCGGCATCATCATGCTGACGGCCCGGACCCAGGAGATGGATAAGGTGACAGGCCTGATGACCGGCGCCGACGACTATGTGACCAAGCCCTTTTCTCCGGCGGAGCTCACCGCCCGCATTGACGCCCTCTATCGGCGCATCGGCGGGGAAACCAATACGGATTCCGAGGTGTTGAGCCAGGGAGTATTCGTACTCAATACCCGCAACCGCACCCTGGAAAAGGACGGAAAGAAGATCAAGCTGACCCAAGTGGAATACGCCATAATGAAGCTGTTTATGCAGAATCCCGGCCGTGCCCTCTCGCGGGAGGACATTTTGACCTCCGTGTGGGGCCGTGATTATGACGGTGAACTGAAGATTGTCGATGTCAATATCCGCCGTCTGCGGATCAAGATTGAAAACGACACCGCCAATCCCACCTTTATCACGACCGTGTGGGGCTTCGGCTATAAATGGGGTGCTTGAGCTTGAGAAACCCGAGAAAAAAGCAGGACTCACGGGAAGAAAAAA
Organism: Oscillospiraceae bacterium; assembly: GCA_017612935.1. Taxonomy (GTDB): domain Bacteria; phylum Bacillota; class Clostridia; order Oscillospirales; family Oscillospiraceae; genus JAFRPC01. The sequence continues at coordinate 7,340 of JAGAEW010000092.1, read as the reverse complement.
AGAAGGAGCAACGGGTTGTCAGCGGCATCCGGCAGCGCTGGCTCAGAAGCATTCTGAGCCTGATTTCCGCCATTGTGCTCCTGTTGAGCACGGCCTTTACCGTTGCCAACGGCGTCTACACCTATGGGACCATGCGTTCGAGCCTGGAGGCGGAGGCGAATACCACCACGGCCTTTCTCCGTAATTATCTGAATCTGAGCTACGATGAGTGCTATGCCTCCTGCGTGCTGCTGGTGCAGAACTATGCGAATCGTGATCGACTGGAGCTGCAGTTTGTCGGCGGAAACGGGGAAATTCTGGCCTCCTCCTTCGGCCCCTTTGTGGACGAGACAGTTCAGACCGAGGATGTCTCCCGGGCGATCGACACACGGGATTCGGCGTTTTTTGTGGGCAGAAATCCCTCCACCGGAGAACGGATTATGTCCATTGCCACTCCCATGATCTATTCCGACGGCCAGGTTGTCGGCGTACTGCGCTTTGTGTCCAGCACAAAAAACGCGGATCGACTGATCCTGATGGGGGTGATTCTGGCCGTCTGCCTGGCAGTTGCCATCCTGCTGCTGGTGTATTTCAGCAATCGGGTGTATTTGCGTTCGATTCTGATTCCGCTGGCCCAGATCACGGAAACTGCCAAACGCATTGCCGGCGGCAGCTACGGCGTGCAGATTGAAAAGAAATATGACGATGAGATCGGCGAGCTGGCCGATACCATCAACGATATGTCCAATAAAATCAGCCAGTCCGAACGGATGCAGTCGGAATTTGTCTCCTCCGTTTCCCACGAGCTGAGGACTCCGCTGACCGCCATTACCGGCTGGGGCGAGACCCTGCTGCAGGGGGACGTGGACCCCGAGGAAACCCGCCGGGGGATTACCATCATTCTGCGGGAGGCCAGACGGCTGACCTCCATGGTGGAGGAGCTTCTGGAATTTACCCGGATTCAGGACGGCCGCTTTACCCTCAGCGTGCGGCAGTGCGATCTGCGATCGGACTTTGAGGACATGATCTTTATGTACGGCAGCCGACTGCGGCAGGAGGGAATCAAACTGGTCTATGAGGAAAACGACGAGGAGATTCCGGAACTCTCCTGCGATCCGGAACGAATGCGGCAGGTATTTCTGAATATTTTGGACAATGCCGCCAAGCACGGCGGCGAGGGGAAGCGAATCACCGTATCCATGCGGATGGAGGAAGATCAGCTTGTCACCCGGATTCGGGACTTTGGCCCGGGCATCCCCGAGGAGGAGCTCCCCCATGTGAAAATGAAGTTCTATAAGGGCAGCTCCAAGGCCCGCGGCTCCGGTATTGGGCTGGCGGTCTGCGATCAGATTGTGCAGCTTCACGGCGGTACGCTGACGCTGGAGAACGCTGAGGGCGGCGGCACCCTTGTCACTGTCAGACTGCCCGTGAACCAGTAGCGGCAAAATCTCTGCCCGATATGATATTCTGATACTAAGATTCAATAAAAAATTCATAAATACTTTTTTCCTGCATTCCCCAATGGGGATGCAGCCCGGGCAGGCCCGGAGATCTGTTGTACCATATCTCTTCCGGCAAATCATTCTGATTTGCCATCCGCGGTATGCTGCGGATGATAAAACGATTTGAAGAATCGTTATGAATCAAGTGAATCGAGGAAAACGCAAATGAAAGAAGACAAGAAGGCCTGCTCGGCGCGGGAACAATTCAAAACCATGATCGGCGGTCAGGCCCTCATCGAGGGAATTATGATGCGGGGTCCGGAGAAACAGGCGGTTGTGGTTCGCAATCCCAAGAAGGGCTTGATTACGAAGCTTGATCCCCTGAAGAAGAGAAGCGGAATCCTGACCTGGCCCCTGATTCGCGGTCTGGTCAATTTCGGTTCTTCCATGTATTCTGGCATTCAGTGCCTGATGTGGTCTGCAGAACAGGCAGATTTGGAGGAGGACCCGGAGCAGACGGAGGAGGACGGAAAAGAGGCCACCGAAAAGCAGAAGGACAAGAGCCCTTCCCGTTTTGAGATCTGGCTGGAAGAAAAAATGGGCAGCGAGAAATTTATGTCCGTAGTGCTGAGCCTCTCTCTGGTGATTGGCATGGGGTTTTCCCTGTTGCTCTTTTTCCTGTTGCCCATTGAGCTGGGCAACCTCTTCCAACGGCTGACCGACTGCGGCCTGGTGGTTCAGCATTTAATGGAGGGCGTACTCCGAATTTTAATCTTCCTGTTCTACATGATTGCTGTCTCCAAATTAAAGGATATGCGCCGGGTGTTTTCTTACCACGGGGCAGAGCATAAGACCATTCGCTGCTATGAGGCCAGATTGCCCCTGACGGTAGAGAATGTCCGCAGTATGACCCGAAAGCATCCCCGTTGCGGAACCAGCTTTCTGTTTGTGGTGATGACCCTGTCGGTGTTCCTGTTTACCATTTTGAGTGCAGTGCTCAACAGCCTGTTCCCGGCGTTTGCCGCCCTGCGGACAGACAACCGCTTGCTGTATAATTTGATCACCATGGCTCTGAAGATTCTGGTGATGCTGCCCCTGGTGGTCTCCGTCAGCTATGAAATCAATCGTCTGGTGGGGCGCTATGATAACCGCTTTACCCGGATTATGACGGCTCCCGGCCTGTGGTTCCAGAATTTTACGACCAACGAGCCGGACGATTCCATGATCGAAGTGGCAATCAAGGCGCTGGAAATGGTTCTGCCCGAGGAAGAGGGAGAAGACTTATGGTAAAGACCTATGCAGACCTCTATCTGGATGCCCGCAAAGCTCTGCTGCCTGTAGAAGGTGTGTACGCGGGCAATACTGCCCGGGAACTGGTCTGCGCAGCCTGCGGCAAGACCCAGGAGCAGTTGATAGCAGACCGGGATCTCTATGCCTCGGAGGAAATCTGCCTGCGGGCGGAGAATTATGTGCGACGCCATCTCAGCGGAGAGCCGACAGCCTATATTTTGGGTCAGTGGGACTTTATGGATATGACCTTGACCGTCACGCCGGACGTGCTGATTCCCCGGGACGATACCATGGCTGTGACGGAGCTGGCCATCAAGAAGGCGCTGTTTTTGCCGCAGAATCCCCGGATTCTGGACCTCTGTACCGGCTCCGGCTGCATTGGTCTTGCACTGGCCCGGCGGGTTAAGGACGCAAAGCTGACCTTGTCGGATCTCTCCCCGGCGGCCCTGCGGGTTGCCCGGAAAAACGTGACAGATCTGCATATGAGCGGCAGAGTGAGCTGCGTGCAGGTAGATGTCAGAAAACCGGCCCTGCCTTTTTTGGGGAGATTTGACATGATTGTGTCCAACCCCCCCTATGTGACGACGGCGGAAATGGAGAGCCTGGATTCCTCTGTCCGGGACTATGAGCCCCACATGGCGCTCCACGGAGGCGCGGATGGTTTGGATTATTACCGGGCGATCCTTTGCAATTTTACCAGGGCCCTGCGCTCCGGCGGCTGCATCGCCCTTGAATTCGGCATGGGGCAGGACAAGGATGTCTGCGATCTGCTGAGGGATGCAGGCTACCAGATTTTGGAGCTCCGGGAGGATAACTCCGGCATCACCAGGGCTGTGCTTGCCCAGTACGGAGAGGAAATTTGAATTGTCCCTTTTTCGGGACAGTTTTCAGGATACAATGTACCTATCAAATTAAAGAGAGGTAGTAGCTATGGCCACAAAAAAACCCAGTTATGAAACCCCCACCCCCGCAACAGACAAGAAAAAGGCGCTGGAAACGGCCCTGAAGCAGATAGAGAAAAGCTTTGGTAAGGGCGCTGTCATGCGTATGGGGGACCGCCCGGCCTTGAATATCGAAGCCATTCCGACGGGTTCGCTGGCCCTCGACGCGGCACTTGGTGTCGGCGGCGTCCCGAAGGGAAGAATTATTGAAATTTACGGTCCCGAATCCTCCGGCAAAACGACACTGGCCCTGCATATTTTGGCCCAGGCCCAGAAAATGGGGGGTGAGGTGGCCTTTGTGGATGCCGAGCACGCCCTGGACCCGGTCTATGCCCAGGCAATCGGCGTGGACATTGATTCGATGCTGGTTTCCCAGCCGGATACAGGAGATCAGGCTCTGGAGATCACCGATGCGCTGGTGCGTTCCGGCGCTGTGGACGCGGTGGTGGTGGATTCCGTGGCCGCCCTGGTTCCCCGACAGGAAATCGAGGGGGAGATGGGGGACACCTTTGTTGGCCTACAGGCCCGGCTGATGTCTCAGGCTCTGCGGAAGCTGGCGGGAACCATCGCAAAGACCAACTGCGTTGTCATTTTCATCAACCAGCTTCGCATGAAGATCGGCGTTATGTATGGAAATCCCGAAACCACCACCGGCGGCAACGCACTGAAATTCTACGCTTCGGTCCGTCTGGACGTGCGCCGTGTGGAGGGGCTCAAGGAAGGCGGCAACGTGGTGGGCAACCATGTCCGGGTTAAGGTCGTCAAGAATAAAGTCGCCCCCCCTTTCCGGCAGGCGGAATTTGACATTATGTTCGGAGAGGGCATCTCCAAGTGGGGCGAGCTTGTGGATATGGCGGTGGAGTTTGACATTGTGCAGAAGGCTGGCTCCTGGTTCTCCATGAACGGAGAACGGATCGGCCAGGGCAAGGACAGCGTCAAGGCCTATTTGATGGGCAATCCGGAAATTGCCGAACAGGTGGAGGCACAGGTTCGCCAGAAGCTGCAGCAGGCTGTGGCCCGTCCGGCTTCCTCCAACCAGCCGGCAGAGGTCGCTGAGCGTGCTGTGGGCGTCAGTGCCGAGGACTTCGACGACGAGCTTTGAGCTGCGGCATTCCATGACAAAACAGATAAAAGCGCTTCTGCCCTCCAGACATCCTGGGGGCAGGACAACTCTGATTTTTACCGACGGCTCTACCCGGAAGCTCCTGCCCCGGGTGGTGGCGGAGCACGGCCTTGCGCCGGGGCGGCAGCTGGACGATGCCGCCCTTGCCGCGTTGGAGGCGGACAATGGCGCAGCCTCCGCCAGACAACGGGCCGTGCGGATGATTGCTGCCTCCAGCGTGTCCAAACAGGAGCTTACGCAACGGCTGAAGCAGAAGGGCGAAAGCCCAGAGGACGCCGACAGCGCAGTGGCCTGGCTGGAGGAGCTGCAACTGCTGGACGATGCAGAAACGGCCCGTCAGATTGTGGCACGGGGGGTCAGTCGGGGCTATGGCGTTGAACGGATCAAGCAAATGCTCTACGCAAAGCGGATTCCCAGGACCTACTGGGAGGAGGCTCTGGCGGGCGTGCCGGATATGAGCGGGCCGCTGGAGGACTTTCTCCGCAGGCGGCTGGGGGAGGAGCCAGATGAAAAAGCCCTCCGAAGCGCACTGCAGGCGGCAATCCGACGGGGCTATTCCTGGACGGAGGTTCACGCAGCGCTGGAGCGAATCCAAAAACGAGATTCCTGAACGATGGAGGCTGTCATGTCACATACCGTTTCTTTTATCTCTCTCGGCTGTGCAAAAAACCAGGTGGACTGTGAGCAAATGATGTATCTCATGGCACAGGCGGGATATGAAATCAGCCCGGAGCCGGAAAACGTCGATCTGGTCGTAATCAATACCTGCGGCTTCATTGATGCTGCCAAGAGCGAGGCGATTGAGCAGATTCTCGCCACGGCGCAGAAAAAGGCGGAGGGTCTTGTGGGCAGGATCCTTGTTACCGGCTGTCTGGCCCAGCGCTATCAGCAGGAGATTTTGACCGAGCTTCCGGAGGTGGACGGCGTTCTCGGAACCGGAAGCTATTACGATATCGTGTCTGCCGCGGAGCAGGTTCTGGCGGGAACCGTGGTGCAGGAGTATGGCTCTGTCCACACTGCCGCCCGTGAAACAGGCCGCATTTTGACCACCCCGGAGCACTATTCCTACCTGAAAATTGCAGAGGGATGCGACAACTGCTGCGCCTTCTGCGTGATTCCGAAGCTGCGGGGCAAATTCCGCAGCCGCAAGCTGGAGGATCTGGAAGCTGAGGCCCGCCGCCTGGCGCAGAGCGGAACCAGAGAGCTGATCGTGGTGGCCCAGGACAGCTCCCGCTATGGCATAGATCTCTACGGCAGGCGGATGCTGCCCGAGCTGCTGCGACGGCTGTGCCGCATTGAGGGGCTCCATTGGATTCGGGTCCATTATACCTACCCGGACGAGCTCAGCGACGAGCTGATTGAGGTTCTTGCCGCAGAGCCGAAGATTGTCAAATATTTGGATATTCCGATCCAGCATGTCAATGACACCATTCTCAGGCGTATGAACCGCCGGGGGAACAAGGCCTATCTGGAAGGACTCTTTGCCAAGTTGCGGGCGCGGATCCCCGGTCTGGTCCTTCGCACCAGCCTGATTGCCGGTCTGCCCGGCGAGGGGGAGGCGGAGTTCGAGGAGCTCTGTCAGTTCTTACGTCGCCAGAAGTTGGAGCGGGTCGGCGTCTTTGCCTTCTCTCCGGAGGAGGGAACACCTGCAGCCCGGATGGACTATCCCGATCCGGAGATTGCCCGGCATCGGGTGGAGCTGATCGAGGAGCTTCAATCCGAGGTGCTGGACGCCTGGCACGTCAGTCTGTTCGACCGGAACTTGGAGGTTCTTGTGGAGGACTGGGACGGAAGATGTTACTATGGCAGGAGCTATGCCGATTCTCCCGGGATTGACGGAAGCGTGCGCTTCGAATCGGAGCGGGAGCACCGTCCCGGCGATTTTGTACAGGTCAAAATTCTCGGCGCAGAGGACGGAGAACTGACAGGCAGAGAGGTGGATTTTGTATGACGACGGCAAGTAAGATTACGCTGGTGCGGGTTGCTATGATCCCGCTGTTTCTGCTGTGCTTTCTTCTGAGTGCAGGCCACGCATGGCTGAAATGGGTTTCGCTGGGAATCTTTATTCTGGCGAGCCTGACAGATTATGTGGACGGGCACATCGCCCGAAAATATAATCAGGTGTCGGACTTCGGAAAATTTTTGGATCCCCTTGCGGACAAGCTGCTGGTGATTTCCGCCATGTGCGTGTTTTGCCAGTGGGGTCTGATGCCTGCCTGGGCGCTGGTGCTTGTCCTGACCCGGGAATTTGCCGTGACGGGACTTCGGCTGATTGCCGTGGACAAGGGCCGGGTGATTGCCGCCGGTTGGTCCGGAAAGGTCAAGACCTTCTCTACGATGGTGGCCCTCTGTGTCTGGATCGTGTTCCACGGCTGGCTGTGGCTGGACTGGATCATTATTCTGGCCATTGTGCTGCCCACAATCTACTCCGGCGCGGAGTACTTTGTCCGAAATTGGGACGTCCTGGATCTGTAATACGCTTCCTCCATAAACCAATTTGAAAAATCCTTTTATCATCCGCGGGATGCCGCTTCTTGCAAATCATTCTGATTTGCAGGAAGCGCG